>CAYPYX010000051.1:8907-10563 GCA_964415065.1 uncultured Rhizobium sp. | reverse complement strand
TTCTCGTTTGGCTGAAATCTCTAACAAAAACATTTGGCATGCGCGCAGAACTATGCCCGTTATCACTAACGTTACTGCATTTGGTGCTCGTGCAATCGTAGGTAAAACATATGTATTTAAAGGTTCTTCTTCTAATGAAAGATCTATGACTGGTTTTTCTATTGACAAAAATGCTTCTGCTCGTATTTTCAACTGTAATATCCACGGTTATGACCAAGCTCTTTACATTGACGATCAGCAAACTGCTAACAATTTAGATTCTGCTTGGGGTCCACAATTTGCATTTAATTCTTGGAACAATTGTGTGAATGATATGACTGTAGGTTCATCAGTTACTTACTTCAACACTGCTAACGATTTCCCTAAAGACAATAAAGACAACTGGGTTCGTTATTACCAAGCTTCTAACTTCAAAGGTGCATCTGATAATATTAAAAACATCGGTTACAACGTAACTTTAGGACAAGCTACTTACCCAACAATTTCTACTTTAGCTATTTATGCTACACACAAAGCGGATTACGGTAACTTAGCGAATGCCTTGATCAAATTCGGTTCTGGATTCGGTTCTAACGATACTTTAGATGTTCGAGTAACTGCTAAAGCTGCTGTAAATATGTTACAACGTGGTGTTGCTGCAACTAAATTAACAGGTTTCAACATTGCAACTGATGAAGATTATTGCGGAACAGGTCTTCCATTCGGTGGAAATAACAATTCTGACAATACATCAAACGCGGAGTTTGCCGCAACTGCATTGCAATTATCTGCTATCAACCCTTCTGAAGGTTCAATCAATGTAGAAATTGAAGATGCTAAATCTAACCAAATGAGCGATGTTCAAATTTTCGACATGTCTGGTAAATTAGTTAAATCTACTACAGTATCAGGTAAAGATATCAATGTTACTGGAATGCCAGTAGGTTTATACACAGTTGTTGTTTCTTCGAACAATTCACAAGAGTCAATTAAAGTTTTTGTTAAATAATTATATCTTTTAGAAATTATTTAATAATTATTATTTAACAGAAAGCCACCAATAATTGGTGGCTTTCTGTTTTAGTTTTGTTGCATGAATAAAAACGTATTAAAAGCTGTAACTTTAACCATTGCAGGTACTTTTTCTCTTTCAAATGCACAAACCCCTTTCACAAAATATTTCTGTGAAATGGATACTCAATTTAACGGAAAAGAATATTTTTCGAAACAGAGTCTAAAGAAAAATGCACCTTGGCACTCGAATCATAATATTATGAGCAGCAATAATCCTTCTGGGTCTATTTCTGGTATTGCTTTAAATAGAAACGGAAACTTCAAATACTACAGTGGTTCATCCAATATAAAAACATTCAGTAATGCGAGTTTATACACAACTCACAACTTTGATAGTGCTGGTTATAAATCTTCAAGAATTGCGCGTACAGAAGTCGTTTTCAATATTGGAGAAAATGCAACTTCTAACTCCTTTGTTTATTTAACTTATCCCACTGATTTCAAACCATCCCCAATTGAATTAGGCAAAATACAATTGGGTACAACTAATTATCAAACATATGGTATGAGTCCAGATAAATTTCAATTTAAACCAATGCAATTTCCAGTGAATTGGCAACAACAATTTTTACAAATGCCAACAAAAGGACAACAATTTACATC
>CAYPYX010000051.1:8261-8897 GCA_964415065.1 uncultured Rhizobium sp. | reverse complement strand
TGGAACCAACATTGAAGTATTCAATGCTCGTAAAGACAGTTTTTCAAGTGCGAACAGTCCTTCAATAGAACCTACTTCGTACCCAAATACCAATGCCAATTACTCCACTATTCTTGGCATTCTTAATTCTGCCGAATTTACAGGTTGGATATTAGAAATTGACCGTTTAAACAATACATTCATTAAACGTCGCTTCGATTTAGGAAGAGCTCCAAGAAAAGCAGTCATAATTAACTCTACCAGAACGGCTAGTGCAGCCTCTTTGGCGAATATTACAAGAACCTTTCAGCTTTTAGGTGAAGATCAATTCAATATATTAATCAAAACGGAACTCAACAATAATGTTCAGGAATTTTATGTTTACACGGAAGAAGAAAACACTTTAAGTAGTCATTGGACTTTAGTTAATGAAATTTCCGGTGGTAAAATTCAACCATTAAACAAAACAGCACTATCCGACTTGTTTCAGTACATAGTTAACAATGCTAATTTAGAATTTACATACTTCTTGAACGCAACGGACATTAAAATTAACGAAACCACGAATACTTTAGTCATTGCTTGCCCAGGGGGCAATGTGGACGCCAATGCTTTCAAATCTAAGTATGGTATTACTCAAGAAATTGTAGTTAGTTC
>CAYPYX010000051.1:0-8251 GCA_964415065.1 uncultured Rhizobium sp. | reverse complement strand
CCACTTTTAACTGGTTCAGCCTACAGCGACAAACTTGGTCATATTTTGGAAATCGACGGAGATGATGCACTTTCATTCACTAAATTAGGTTTCAAAACAACCACTGGAAAATTTGTAAGTAATATTGATAACATAACTTTTAATAATTTATCTTATGTAGATGAAAAATCAGATCCTCAAAACACGAGTTACGCAATTTTAACCGAAAGAATTACGGAAAATACGGCAGGACAAAATCCATCTCAAAAGAAAAATCTAACTGAATTTCAAAATGAAACTTATTTAGTTAATTTGGATGAATTAACATCCACAACTAATACCGTTGATTTCGGAAGTAAAACTTTTGAGCTTTTCCAAGTTTTGGGAAACAATTGTCAATCAATTCCTGTCAGCTACACTGAAACCTACTTACCTTATTTTGCAATTGCTAAAGATGAAAATAGTAGCATTGACAGTTTTAATTTTATTCGCGGACTTGCTGAATTTTTCATTGCACCAGAAGTATGTCAACAAAATATTTCAACAGATGAGATTAACTCAAAAAATCTTAAAAATGGCATATATCCAAATCCTATTTCAATTGGATCGGGCAATACAAAATTAAACTTAATTGAGGCTGACAATGTAGCAATTTTCACAATTCAAGGCCAATTAATTGAAACATTTGAATTTACAAAAACCATTGATTTAGTCAATTTCAGATCAGGCTTGTATTTTGTTAAAGGATCTAAAGGATGGTCTGAAATTCTAGTAGTTCAATAAACTTCTAAATATCATTAAGAGCTCAACGTTCCATGAAAAATACAATTAAACTCGCTTTATTAATTTTTACTTTTTGGGGATGTGCGAAAGAGCCCATTTTCGAACTACCCCCTGCATTGGTTTTTCAATCCTGGCTTGAATTTAAAGATACACAATGGAACGGTAAGTTAGAAATTAAAGCCAATTCTGTTGATATAAAGGCAGTATCCAATTACGTAGTTTTATCCAACGGAATGGATACTTCGATTTCAGTTAGAATCAATTTAGCGAAAAACTCGAGCAACATTGAACAAATTGCCTTTAAATTCCGTAAAGGTCTGGCTAAAAATGGAAATGAATTTGGCATTAATGCCATTGAAAATGTATTTATTGAAACCAACAACGCCATTTTCAACAGTATCGACATCAAAATCGATACCATATTCTTTCAGTTATTCGAATCCAAAATCAACAATAAATACATCATTAAGAATTTAATATTTAATGCAACCACTACCTCATCATCTCAAGTAAACACCCAACTTAACCTAAAAGCATCTCAAATTGAAATCCTTCAATCATACTTTTATTTCTATCAAAAAGGGAAAAGAATGGATACTGAAAAAGAACTCTTGAATGTGGACTTAAAAGGAGGTGGCGAATATTCGCCAAAACCATTGTTTGATTATAAACCTGATTTGAGAAATCCAAATGATTTTATGTTTTTAAATATTCCAACCGACGCACTGAAAAACGCACCGAATTACAACGCAAAAGCATACCTTCAATATAGTAAAAAAGGTAAATTTTATCCCGCAGAGTCTGGAAATATACATGTCGAGAGGTTTTATTTCAAAAATTCCATAAATATGACCGGGAAAAACTGGGTATTTAACGACACAGCCGCAAAAACCAATATCATAACGATTGACAGCTTAAGATTACAGCACTTTTCAATGCCTTTTTAATAATTTATGAAATTCAATTTAAAATCCTTTTCTGTTTGTACGTTGTTGTCGTTTGCGGTTCAGTTAAGTGCGCAAGATGACACTGTTAGAACTCAAGAAGTAAATATCAAAGTATTTAGAAACTCAAGAAGTGAGAAAACTCTAACAAACGACATAAAATCAGCAGGTTTAGTTTTGAGCGGAATTAGTTCAGAGCGAATAGGATCCCTACAAGTTAGCTCTGCAAATGAAGTAGTTCGAAAAATTACTGGGGTAACTGTAATGGATGACGGTAAATTGGTTATTCGAGGTGTTTCTCCACGATATAATGTTGTACTTCTAGATGGTTTTAAGGCGCCAAGCTTTGACCCCGACGTTCGTTTATTCTCGTTGGATGTTTTACCAGCAAATGTTTTAGATAATGTAAAGGTGGTTAAATCGCCATCGGCAGACAATCCATCGGATTTCTCGGGAGGAATTGTTAATATTGAAACACTATCCCTGCCAGATAAAAACGAGTGGAGAGCTCAGTTTACATTAGGGGGTGATTTTCAAACTATTGGCAACCGTTTCTTATCCCAAGAACAAACTGAAAGCAGATTATTGGGGTTTAATAGAAACGCAAACGGCCTACCAAATGCCGTTAAAATTGAACACTTAGATCGAGGTTCGTTTAGTGTGGCTGAACGAATGGAAATAACAAAACAGCTTCCGTATAATTTTTACCCACAGGAATATACTCAGTATTCGCCCAATTGGAAAATACAATTAATGCGAACAAACCGCATTAAACTGAAAAGTAAAAAAGCATTTCTTGGAACTAGTCATTTAGTAACTGTAGAAAACACCTATGAATCGCGTACACTGAGAAGATCGTCTATCATGACTTTCCCATTCGTTGCTAGAATTCTCAACTTTTCTGATGAAACTTTTCTTCAAACTTTAAGAACCAGTGCACTTAATAATTTCACTTACGGAAACGAGAATGGTTTACGAATAGATTTAAAAACACTTTTTGTAAATAATGCAGAATACGGTGTATTGTATAGACAAGGTAAAGCCCTACCTGGTGCATATGGAGAGAATGGAGTTTATGAAAATGTTGCTTTTAAACAGTATTCAACGAACAATACTTTTAGAGATTTTTTCATTTCAAGCTTAAATATTAAACTACCGATTCAGAATGAAAATATTGAATGGACTATTGGTGGAAACCTAAACTTTTCAAGATTTTTAGACCAAGACCGCAAATCTGCACTGCTTACCAGAGATGACAATCCTACAGGTACCACAACTACATTCAACTTCAAAGAAGACAACGTAGCAACCATGGATCAATTAAGATTTGGACGTTGGTTCTATGAACTTCCTGAGAATATGGTACAATTCAAAACTGATTTTAAATACACGTTTGCTGAGAAATTAAATTTGAATACAGGTATTCGTTACGATAAAACTTCAAGAGCCTTTGATTTGAGGTCTATGGGGATGGTAAATAAAGTTTGGAAAGATACGGCTTCACAATTTGTAGGTCAATTGCTGGATGAATATACTTGGCCTTTTAATTCCTACACTGCCAATTATTCGACTTCAGCCGGTTATCTAATGGCCAATTATAAAACAAAAAAAATAAATTTGAATGTAGGTGCGAGAATTGAACAGACAACATTCAATTTATATTCTGACGGGTTCGAATCACTTTTCAAATCCAAATCCTTAATACGTTCTTCTACTAATATATTCCCTAGTTTAAACGCAACCTACAATCTTTCTAACATCAATCTTATCAGAGGAGCTATTGGTTACACGTCAAACAGACCTGAGCTTCGTGAATATTCTCCGTTAGAATATTTAGATATTCGAAATTGGTTAACCGCATTTGGAAATGGAAGTTTAAAACCCGTATCGATAATTTTAAATGGCGAATTACGATTCGAACACTATCAAAAGAACAGCAATTATCATTTAGGCGTATTTTACAAAAGAATCAATGACCCTGTCGTGGCAAAAGCACGTGGATCAAATGCTTACGTGTTCGTAAATATGCATCACGCGTTAGTTTATGGTAGTGAATTCGAAATTTCACACGACATTAAATTTTCAAAACAATCTCTAATTTCGAATTTAACCATCATTGGCAATGCCAGTTTGAACTTTTCAACACTTTTTGAAAACCGAGGAGGATTAGATAGAGACTCTATTGTGAATATAAATCAACCCATGGTTGGTCAATCACCTTACCTTGCAAATATTCAAATTTCTGCATACTTCAAAAACCAAAAAGGCCATGTAACACTATCCGGTTTTTATCAAGGTGATCGAGTTGTATTTACTGGTGATGACAATGTACTTTACTCATTGATTCAAAAAACAGGTGTGATAATGAACTTGACATCAAGCTACAATTTCACCAAGAAAACCAGTATCAGATTTAAAATCGATAATATTTTAAACGTTTCAGATATTCTTTACTCGGATTTAAATAAAAATGGTAAACTAGACTATTACGATGGGTATATAAATCATACGAATGGAGATTCTATTTTCTCACATCGCAGAGATCCAGCTGTTGTTTCGTTTAGCTTATTAACATCATTTTAACCATTGAACTTCCTTAAAAAAACACAAGTTTCATTTTAGATTAATAATTAAGTTTGGTTTGGAAAAAGGGCGGTTTATCCGCCCTTTTTTATTAATTAATAGTACATCTATACTTAAAGATTAGGTTATATGTCGCACCTAATTTCGCTAGCAGACTCAAATAGTCGTGCAAAACGCCTGATGTTTAACATTGTTTTAATATTATCCTATTTACTGATCAAACTTTATAAGTCTGTAGCCCTAAATTATAATATTATTGACAATCCAAACAGAAGAAGTTCACACCAAATACCAACTATCAGAGGTGCAGGAATTATTTTTCCAATTATGTTTATATTTTTGTTGCTGAATGAATATTCCGCAACAACCAGTTACTTTCAGTATAATTTATTTTTAATTGTTGCCTTAATTTTATCAAGTACTATTAGTTTCATTGATGACATTTATCCACAATCCATTATAATTCGATCAGTCATTTATTTGATTAGTTTATTTCTAATAATCTATTCCATTAATTTACAAGAGGTTTTCACGACTTTTGACACTACTTTTGGATATTTTTCTGCATACATTTTATTTATAATATTCCTTTTTGGAATTTTGAATTCTTATAATTTCATGGATGGAATCAATGGCATACTAACTTCGAATAGTATCATTAATGTCTCTAGCTTAGCAATTTCCTATCACATCTATTCAAGTTCTCATGATACTATTTTTTATTACTTCTTACCTACTCTAATCGTTTTTGGTTATTACAATTTCAGAAAAAAAGCACATTTTTTTGCTGGAGACATTGGGTCTATTTCTATCGCAATTATCTTGATTATCGGTGTCTTTCAAATCATTTCAATTACGCATAATTACCACTATTTTCTTTTTTTCACCACTTTCATAATTGATTCCTGGACTACAATAATATTTCGTTTGATTCGCCAGGAACCTTTACATAAGCCACACAAAAGTCACTTATATCAATACCTTTTTAATGATCTTAATTTCCCATTTTGGAAAGTTTCAATTATTTATGGAATACCTCAAATTTTAATTAATTTATTTGTAATCCTCGATCAAGGAACAATTTCAATAATCCTT
Organism: uncultured Rhizobium sp.; assembly: GCA_964415065.1. GTDB lineage: Bacteria > Bacteroidota > Bacteroidia > NS11-12g > UBA955 > VMCP01. The sequence goes on along the minus strand of CAYPYX010000051.1, from coordinate 2,867 downwards.
TCAATTCTTACCTTATTTTTTTATTTAAGCTATAGAATTAGAAAACAAGGAACTAATAAATTACTTAATTGTTATGACCCTGAGTTATTTCCCAAAAAACACAAATCCTCACCTGAAATTACATTTGAAAACAATGAAGCAGGTTCCATCCTAAAAGGGGAAATATAGTAATTGATAATCTACAAAAATACAATGTTTAACATCTTAATAGTCTGCATGCAAAATCAGTTTTTGTGTTTTAAGTTTTTGACAATTAATTCAATTGTATTTTTCATCTCAACTTGAATCAAAAACGGAAAATTCGCAATACCAAGTGTGGACTTCAATTTATCATTTGATACCCAAAAAATGGAGTTCATTTTCTCTAACGAACTTGAAATTTTGTTTAAACCAAAAAGGTTCAAAATTTGTATCAATATCTTATAAATAAATGTTGGAATGACAAGCACTTTGAACTTTTTATTGCTAACAATTTCAGTCAGTCTAATAATCTCCAAGGTGGTTAAACTGTCATCATCACAAACATGAAAGATTCCTGACTCCATAATTGAGTTTTCAACAACTTCTTTCAACACAAATAACAAATTGTTCAGCGAAAGGTATGACCTTTTCCCAATCGAACTATTTAGAAGAACTGGGTATCCATTAACTAAAAATTGAATCAGCAAATTCAAATTACTCTTAGGATTCTGACCATAAATCATAGCGGGTCGCAGAATAATTACCTGTTTATTTTCAGGCAAAGTCTGTTTTAACAACCAATCTTCAGCCATCCTTTTTGAGATCCCATATATATCAACAGGCAAATTTTGATTTTCTTCTTTTAATGGCATTTCAAAATCACCATCAGCGTAAATGGCTTTAATGCTTGAAAAAAATATAAATTTTCTAGATTGCTCATCTCTCAAAAAAATCTCGAACAACTTTTGAGTCAAACCTACATTTACATCTATGTAGGTTTGGTTTAGGATTGCACTCTTTGTATCGTGTGCAATACCAGCTGTGTGAATATATACCTCAGCATTTACTGCGCAATTATCAATATTTTCCCAATTGAGTTTTTCACTTCGGCCTACTGAAATAAATTCATAATTTTCAAAAAATTCAGCATTACAAATACTACTTGCAATAAAACCGCTTCTACCGGTAATCAATACTCTACAACTCTTCATAAAATCGACTAAATCATGCGTTGATAAATATCGGAATGAGATGCAATAACATCCGAAACGTTAAAATTCTTTTCACAATAAACCCTAGAATTAAGACCCATTTGAAATCTATATTCTTCGTTTTCAATCAACTGAGCTATTGCAACTGACAAAGCTTTTGAATCTTTAACTGGGACTAAAAAACCATTATACCCTGAAACTACACATTCTTTACACCCAGGAACATCCGTGGTAATAATTGGTCTACCAATTGCGGCAGCTTCAATAAGTGATTTTGGCAACCCCTCTCGGTATGAAGGGAAAACAACGATATCAGCTTGCGCATAAGCTTTTGCGACATCATTCGTGTATCCTTCCCAAATTAAAAAACCTGGAATTTCAAGTGATTGAATTTCTAATTCATTGATGCCCATTTTATTCTCTAAATCCAATCCACCATACATTTTAAATACTACTTTTCCGAAATACTCTTTTGCTAGTATTCTTGCAGCTTCTGCAAATTCTAAAATCCCCTTGTCTTTCAATAACCTACCTAAAAACACAATTTCTATTTTCAATTTATGTATTGGATTCACAAACTCAAAATCATTTAAATCAATTCCAACGCCTTTGATTAGACTATAGTTCTCAACTAATTGAGGTGCGCTTTGAAACCCATTTGATGGTATAACCAAATATTGAGACAACAAACCTTTTTGCTTAAACAATTCTAGATCATCCTTATTCTGAAAAATAAAGTGTTTCAATTTACCTAACCTCATAGATGATTCAAGCATTTTCCAAGTAAAAAAAGACACGATACCAGTACTCTGTTCGCCCAAACCGTAACCTAGGCCACTGATATTCGAAACCTTGGGAATTTTAAATAAATACGAAACAAATCCCCCGTAAATAACGGGCTTAATGGTAATTAAATGCACCAAATCAGGTTTGAATTCCTTAAATATCCTAACCAAACGAAGAGTATATTTTACCTCGCTTAACCAATTGGTTCCATTTCGAGTCAAATTCGTTTCAAATACATACAGACCTTCATTTCTCAAAACACTCTCTTTACCTGTAAATGCGCAAGCTATGCCTACAGTCCAACCATTTTGAATCAATGATTTAGCAATTGGAAGTCGATGCGAAATAAAAAACCAATCCACATTTACCACAAACAGAATGGACTTCATCTCTTCTGTCTTACGATGCCAAGACTTTACCATAAAACTCAAGTGTTTTACGTGCGGTTTCAGACCAATTCATAGATTTAGCCCTAATAATTCCTCTTTCAATCATTTCATTTCTGAATTTCGCATTTAAATCTAACTTGGTAACGGCATTTACGAGTTGATTAACAGATTTGGGATCGATCAAAATAGCCGCATCGCCTGCTACTTCAGGAATTGATGTACAATTAGAAGTAATAACAGGAGCTCCACAAGCCATTGCTTCTAAAATTGTCAATCCAAATCCCTCAAATAAAGAGGGGTAAACAAATGCTAAAGATTTAGAATAGCAATACTTCAATTCTGACTTTGAAAGATACCCAAGATTCACAACTCTACTTTGCAAATTCAACTTTTTTAATTTCTCATTTAGGGATTCATTTTCCCATCCTTCTCCCCCTGCAATTACTAATTTAATTGCTTCATCTAATTCTGGCAATGCTTTCAATACCAAATCCATATTTTTTCTAGGACTGATTTTTGC
>CAYPYX010000050.1:0-16819 GCA_964415065.1 uncultured Rhizobium sp. | reverse complement strand
ATTTTTTTGCGGATAAATGATGAATAAAATAAATGTTCAAGGATTTTAAAATGAGTAGAATGAAGAGGAACATTTTATAATTGTTTGGTATTGTGTTGAGCGTTTACTTTGGAATTAAAATGTACTTTTGTTGCCTATAAAATTCCTGTAATAATAAATGAAAAAGGGTATTTCAAAGTCGCAAATGGCAGTTTGTTCTAAAAAACTAAAGTTGTGTTTTTTGTTTTTAATTAATTCATGGATTTCGTTTTCTGTTTGTGCAACAAATTCAACAAGTTCTGAAATTAAAGCACAGTTTATTAGCGGAAAAGTTAGTCCTACCGCTAAGAAATTCCACCCATACTTTGGTGTAAATTATTGGTACGGAGGATTTGCATGTGTGGATTCGGTTAAAGGCTTAAAGAGAGTACAAAGGGAACTTGATTTTTTAAGAAAGAATGGAATAAACACACTCCGTGTAATGATTTCCGCCGAAGGCGGAAATGAAAATTATCCTTATAAAATTAATCCTAGTATACAACCAACCCCCATGAAATATAGCGAGGAGATACTTCGGGGTTTTGATCGTTTTTTATTTGAGGTAGAAAAACGTAAAATGAAGATTGTATTTGTATTGTCCAACAATTGGGAATGGTCGGGTGGATTTGGCCAATATGTGCAGTGGTCTCATCCCCAAATCTCCCCGCTACCCAAAACTCCACAATGGAATTGGGATAAGTATTGTGAATTTGTTGGTTTTTTTTATTCTGATTCTGTGGCATTGAATTGGTATTGGGAATATGTAAAGTTTATCATTAATCGAAGAAGTTATATAGATGGTATCAGATATGCTGATCATTCTACAGTTTTCTCATGGCAATTGGCCAATGAGCCTCGGCCAATGAAACCAGAACAAGGAGAAAATTACGTTGAATGGATTCGAAAATCAGCTGAATTGATTCACAGTATTGATACGAATCATCTAATTTCCATAGGCGTTGAAGGAAAAATTGGTTTGATGAATAACCTGGATTTCTTTGAACGGATTCATAGACTACCGCATATAGATTATGCAACTATTCATATTTGGCCTAAAACATGGAATTGGTATCAAGGACCATCATCAGAGGTATTTAGTTCTGACTGCATAGATCAAATTTCCAATTATATCACTGAGCATGCGGAAACGTGTAAGAAAATTGGAATACCCCTCGTGATTGAAGAATTTGGGTTAGAGAGAGATGCGGATTATTCTTATAATTCCGAAACCATCGAATTTCAACAATCTCGCTTTTCAACTAAATCTAAAACGGTTTGGAGAGACGGGTTTTATGCTCTAGTTTATACATTAGGAATGGAAAACGGTGTGACTGGATACAATTTTTGGGGATATGCGGGACTCAAGGAAAATGTTAATTCAACGTACTTTATGAAATTAGGTATGCCGTATTCCGCCGATCCTCCACAGGAGGAGCAAGGTTTGTATTCCGTATTTAAAACGGACAAAAGCACATGGAAGGTAATTCGTCGATTTTCTCAGAAAATGAAAAATAAAAATTACATACTGTAAGTTGGCTAATTTTAATTTTTGTAAATGAATTAAACAGTATTTCGTAATTCTTTAATTTGTTCCGGATCACTGTGTCCATAACCGTCTTCCCCATCTATTTTACATGTTGCATGAATCTCTTTAGCTCCTGTTATATTTATAATTTTGCGTCCATTATTTGGATTTACTCCACATCCTGGTAGAAAGTTAATTTGATGTCCATATTTAGAGATTAGTTCTTTTACCAAATCCATGCCAAGGTCTATGCTAGGTTGTTGCCCGCTAGTTAAAATTCGTTCAAAACCCAAGTTAATGATATCCTCCACTGCTTTATACGGGTTAGGAGTTTCATCAAAAGCTCTATGAAATGTAGCTGGACCATTCCAAAGTTCCAGAAGTTCTTTACATCGATTGGTATCAACGTTTTTTTGCTCATCTAAAATCCCGAAAACGATACCGTGTACCCCTAAATGTTTGCAAATTTCAATGTCGGATCGCATGATTTCAAATTCATCATCGCTGTAATTAAAATTACCACCTCGGGGACGAATCATTACATAAATCGGAAGTTCTAATTCCATCGACTTTTTAATCATTCCAAAAGAAGGGGTACATCCACCCTCTGAAAGATTTTCAAGTAATTCTATTCTATTTGCTCCGTAATTCTTTGCAAATAAACATGATGTCCAATTCCCACAAGCTATTTCTAAAATCGTTTCCATTTTATTTATTATTTCAAATGTAAATTTTCAGTGTCTCTTTTTTCGTGTTCGAATATCGGATTAGTTACCGTATAGTCAAAATTAGGATTGATACTATATCCACCGAATTCACCTTTTTTATTAATTGCAATAAATCCCACTTGATATTCCGATGGTTTTAATTTGGATTTAGAAACGATTCGCTCAATAGCTTTCTTGCAAGCTACCGTAGGATGATAACCTTGGCGCATGTATTCTACAACCAAAAAACTACCACAACAACGTATTACTTCCTCTCCTAAGCCACTGCAAGTTGCAGCTCCTATTTCATTATCTACATACAATCCAGCTCCAATTAAGGGAGAATCTCCAATTCTTCCATGCATTTTGAATGCCATGCCGCTGGTGGTACATGCTCCACTTAAATTTCCGTGTGCGTCCATGGCAATCACACCAATGGTGTCGTGGTTGAATTCCCCACCATCGAGTTTTTTAGGAGGATTTATTTCATTTTTCTCGATGTTTATTTGAGGATGATATTCGGATTTTTTTAGCCAATTTTCATAATTGATTTTAGCATGAGGGCTTAACTCTTCTGATTCCAAGTGAAAACCTTGACTTAGTGCAAACTGTTGAGCCCCAGAACCAGCTAAGACCACATGAGGTGTTTTTTCCATTACATGTCGAGCTACTGAAATGGGATGTTTTATGCGTTCTAAAGCTAACACTGACCCACATTGATGGTGTTCATTCATTATGCAAGCATCTAATGTAACTATACCATCTCTATCAGGATTTGCTCCCAATCCCACACAACAATTGTTGATGTCCAATTCACTCATTTTTGCCCCTGCTTCAACGGCGTCGAGAGCAGATCCATTTTGACTTAAAATCTCCCAAGCTTTAGAGTTTGCCATCACGCCTTGGTTATGCCAAGTGCTTAATACTATCGGTGTTCTATTTTTAGTGGATGTGATTTTGTTCGTTGACAATTTTGTTTCCTTGGAAAATGCCAAGTTGTGAAATAAGCCAGCAAAACTGATGGTTTTAATCCAATTTCGTCTCTTCATTTGTTCTGGAATTAAGGGTTATATAGGTTAAATAAAATGAATATTTAAACTATAAACGTTGATGTCTTATTTTAATTTAAATAACTGATTTTATTAAAGATGAAACAATCATTGGTTAAATACTTTGATTTCGATTATTTAATTTGTATTTCTGTTGCAAATAGCCATGCTGATTCAGTTGCACCGGGATAGCCCGCAGGAATAGAAAGTAAAGGTTCTCCTATTAATCGTATAAATCGGTAATTGGGTTTTAGTTTGAATGTGAATACCCCAGTACTTTTTTGAATTTCTGTATAGTTTTTATTCCTTAGGACTCGGATTTTTTTAAATTTCTTACCATCTTTACTCCCCCAAACTTCTATCGATTTGGGTAAATGTATCCAACTTTCAGGTGCGTTTAAAAAATATACGGTTAGGCTATCTGATTTAGAAGTAATTGCGTTGTATGTTAGAGTCGAATTATGAGCCGAATTGGAGATTGATTTTTGAGCAGAGTTAGAAGATGTTACCAATTGATTCGCCTCTGTGCCCTTTGAATATATGTCAATTACAGCGTCCAATGTGTCGCCCAAAAATCCAATCCATTCCTTAGAAGTCCAGGGAGTGGATCCTACAACACCATCCACCAACGTAGAACTACCTCCGATATTGTATCTATTACTTGGACTTTTTCGAAGTTTTATAGTTTTTCCAGTGGCTTTATTTATATAAAAGTTTTTATTCCAGGGTGTTAGTGTTTCATCAGATTCAACAATTGCCTGTATGTTGCAGTTTTCTTTGATAATTATGGGTGATGAATACGTAAAACCTTCTCCCAAAGCAGGCGGTGAGTGGTTACTCGAAAGTTTGGTTCTGACTTTATTGGTTCTCTTCTGGGTCGAAGTTATTGTGTTAATGGGTGTGTATAAATAGTAGATAGTTCTTTCCGGGAAATGACTTTCTAACTTCAAATTGATGAAGTTATTACTATCAATTGTAATATTAGAAATAATTTGATAAATCGATTTGGAATAGTTCCAGTTTACTTGATTGTAATAATCGAAGTGGTACAATAATCGACTCTGGTAATTTTTGAAGTTTCGATTCTCTACGGGTACTTTACAAACGTTCCAAAGTACTTCAGATAGTGCAGATGCTCTAGGCAAAATCATGTACAAAACATGGTCTGAATTAGCCATGTATTCAGTCCAAACATTCCCTTGTGCACCCAAGATATAAGGTACAAACTGTGGCTCTAAATTTTGAGGTATGGGTTCGAATTTATAAACCTTTTCAATCGGTGTAAAGCCGCCAATAGCTAGTGGTTCTTGATTCCGTTCACCTTGATAATGATCAAAATAACAATGAGATCCAGGAGTCATCACTACGTTATGCCTCTGTTGTGCAGCTAAAATTCCACCTTCTGTGCCTCTCCAACTCATTACTTGTGCGTTTGGAGAAAGTCCGCCTTCCAGAATTTCATCCCAACCCATTATTTTTCGTCCCTTCGATGTGATGTATTGATCTATTTTTGTAATAAAATAACTCTGCAGCTCTTCTTCATTTTTCAGTTGATGTTCGATTTTGTTTTTTTGACATGTGGGACATTCTTTCCAACGATTTTTGGGGACTTCATCACCCCCAATATGGATAGTTTTACTTGGGAATAAGTCCATCACCTCATCTAAAATGCCGTAAATAAATTGGAAAGCGCTGTCTGAAGTACAAAATACATCTTCGCTAACTCCCCACATAGTTAAAGGTTCTAAAGGGAGTTTCTTGCAACTAAATTGGGGATAAGCGGCTAGCGCTGCTCTGGCGTGTCCAGGCATTTCAATTTCTGGAATAATGTTAATATGCCTTAGTTGGGCATATTCAATTACCTCTTTAATTTCCTCTTGAGTATAATAGCCTTTATGTGGGGTTTGATCTCCAATATACGGTTGGAAGTTTTTGCCCAATATTGTTTCACGCCGGTAGGACCCAATTTCATGCAGTTTAGGATACTTTTTAATTTCAATCCTCCAACCTTGATCATCGGTTAAATGCCAGTGAAACGTATTGAATTTATATAGTGCCAGCACATCAATGTACGTTTTGATGAACCTAATATCAAAAAAATGTCGACTTACATCCAGATGCATTCCACGATATCCAAGTGCAGCAGAATCTTGGATAAAGCCTCTGGGTAGTCGATAGCGGATAGTACGACGAAGATGTGCGCTGCCGATATAGTTAGATATTTCGTTTATCGAAGGATGTGAATCGCTGTTGTTATTGGTTATTCCGTTTTCTTGGGAAAGGGAATCGATGTTTTGGTTGGGTATTCCTCCGTCTTGCGGATGTGTTCCGCTTGAACTCAATTCAAAACTCTTGTCGAGTTTATGGATTTTCAATAATTGAAACAGTGTATTACCTGCGTAAAATGCACCTAATTCCGATTTGGTTTTAATGGTAATATTACGGTCAATCCAAATTTCATAATAACTGGTATTCGCCGAAGGTAAAATTGAATTCGTGTCGATTATTAATTGAATTGGAATCGATGGACTAATGGAGTTATTGTCTATTAAAGAAGGACTGATCGAGTTAATTCGAACGTCTGATTTTAACTGATCCTCTGAGTTTAGTTGGATATCTGAATTACCAATTCGTATTGATATTTGTGTTTTATTTAACCAATAATTTAATTCCGACTGAAATGGTGATTTAGGGTCAATAACTATTGATGTGAATGGCTCTGAACAGCCATGTAACCACATGATTGCTGGTTTGGGTATGATACCAATAATAGGCTCTTGGGTACCGCGAGATTTTGGATTTATACTGTCTGCTGTGAAATTTATTATGTTTGAACTATTGTCTATTCCTTTTGATGAAATGATGTTTCTTTTGAAGCAGGAAATATTAACACTCTGAAAACTGTTCAATTCAATTTTACATGGATACTTCACATTTTTTGAAGAAATACAATTATCGATTCCCGTTAATTCCCTTTGAAATAGGGTTAAACTACTCAATAGTAGTAGTTTTAATTTCCAACTTGTTGATAGGGAAGGTTTTGAATTCATTGTATTGCTTGATAAAGTGAATCTAAACTCGACAATTGTTAATAATTGGATTGAACTGTTGTAAAAGTGCCAGTTATTCGGATCCATTAATGTTGCACCCAAATATATAATTTATCTGAAGAAATTTGTGTTTTATTCCTTACAGGAATCGCATAATACAGTCCTGATTTCAATTGACTTACAGGTAAATCTGAACTATTTTGAAACGGACTCAATGTGGTATTAAAGAATTCTTGTCCAAATGAATTTATTAAAATGAAACCCGTGAAACCTTTATTCTTCCACGATTCAAGCGATATTTTGTTTTGCAGATCAGTAACAACTAATGCAGTATTACTTTTTTTGCCTTGCTGAATTGAAGGATGGTTCACAGATAATTGATATTCATAATTCCACAATGCGGCACTGTCTTTAATGATTGAATTCGTTGTGTTTACAATCTGTTGGTTCTCAGACTGAGTCACAAAAGTAGCAAATTTCCCGGTAGACAAAGGTTTATCGAATAACGTAGAATATATTACTCCAGCTATAACCAAAGAACCCACAGCTGATGGATGACTACCATCAGGTTCGTACAAGGAAAGTGGTGTAGTGTCGCGCAAATCCCTCCAAACAGAGGTAACAGGCGCTACTCTGCATGAATTGTCTTTGGCCATTTGAATGTATCGTTGGCGTAACAATTCGTTCATTCCTTGAAAAGAGCATACCGGAGGCCAAGAAGCACAATTTTGGGCATCACCATTCTGTCTTCCCCAAGTAGAATAAAATACGATTCGGGTTTTTGGATTTACGGCACGAATCGAATCCACTATTTGTTTTGCATAAGGAAAGCACTGAGATTCCACTTGAGATTGAGGGAATGAAGGCAACTGACTTTGTTCTTGAAGTATGATAGCGTCGAAATTGCCATTTCTAATTTGGTCAAAAAAATCGGGCGAGGAACAGTGATTCGCAAAGGTAAATCCGCCTGGGGCGCGATCGAATACTTCGAAAGTATCACCGTAACTCATCGCTAAATTTCGAGTTAAATTGGGTAAATCATTACTGCCTGTGTAGCTATTTCCTACAAATAAAACTCGATTAATTTTAGTTGTGGTTTGGGAATAAATAACGTTTAGTAGGGCGCAAAATAGAACCGTCAAAGAGAATTTTTTGAAAATCATAAAAAGCAAAAATACGCCTTTAGGATGTTATTAATCAGCTCTAAGTTGTCTCCGGATACAATAATTGTGAATATTATTTGCAGAAAATGCAATTTTAGAAATAAGACTCCGATTTTGAAGAGTTACGAAAAATAGAACGATTGTAAACACTATAGCTGATTCAATGGTTATTACCGTATAACCTTCGAATTCAATATGCCGTCGGAATTCTCTTCTCCCGTTTCTGTTGTTTGGTTTAAACGCGATTTGCGTTTGACTGACCATGCAGCACTAGAACGCGCAATTTCCATTGGCAACCCCATACTTTTGTTATATATTCATGAACCCAGCCTTTTTCAATCTCCACATTATTCACCAAGGCATGAACGGTTTATATGGGAGTCGGTAGTAGATCTAAAAGAATCAGCTTCCAAAAGAAATTGGAAATTTTTTGCCGTAGAAACCGAGGTGGAACTGGCGTTTGAGAAGATTTTTTCGGTTTTTGGGGATATTAGAGTCATTAGTCATGAAGAAATTGGATTGGAAATTACTTATGCCCGAGATCGGAAAATGCACAAATGGTTTCGTGATCGTAACATTATTTGGGAGGAAATTCCCTATTCGGGAATTCGCAGAAGATTAAAAAATCGAGTGGATTTCAATGCCTATTGGTATGGATATATGAATCAGCCTTTATCGGCATCGCAGCTACAGATTCAAACTCAGAAGGTAGATTCTCCGTCGGAATGGCAACAATGGTACAGCCAAGTTGAATTGAAGGAGAAGCCTAAAGTAGACGGTATAACCCAAGTGGGAGGTTCAACGATGGCATGGAAATATTTGAATTCTTTTTTATCGAAACGAATCGAAGGTTATGCTCGTTCCATTTCGAAACCTGGGCCTGCTAGAACAGGTTGCAGTCGAATTAGTCCCTATTTGGCTTGGGGGAATATCAGTTTACGGGAGGCTTATCAGTTCCAGAAAAACCATCCCCAGAGAACCAAATGGAAACGAAATTTCACGCAGTTTGCAACTCGACTGCGGTGGAGAGAACATTTCATACAAAAGTTTGAACAAGAATGTGCCATGGAATTCTTTCCAGTAAATTCTGGTTATTTGAACGTGGTTTATCCCAATAATTCCGACAATATTTTGAGGTGGCAAACCGGTAATACAGGAGTTCCATTAGTAGACGCTTGTATGCGAAGCCTAATACATACAGGATATTTGAATTTTAGAATGCGATCCATGTTGGTGAGTTTTTTGACGCATCATATGGGTGAAAGTTGGGAAACGGCAGCATATCATTTGTCTAAATTATTTTTGGATTTTGAACCCGGAATTCACTTTCCTCAAATTCAAATGCAAGCTGCTGTAACTGGAATTCATACCATTCGCATATATAATCCCACCAAGCAAGCAGAAGATCATGATCCTCAAGGAGAATTTATTAAATATTGGGTACCTGAATTGAGTAAATTGGAAGTGCCACAGTTGTTTGAACCTTGGAATTTAACTTGGATGGAACAGCAGTTTTTGGGATTTGAGTTTGGGAAGGATTATCCGTTTCCGGTGGTAGATATGAAAAAGGCCCATTCAGAAGCTAGGGAGCGATTGTGGAAGATGAAAAGTGCTCCTGGGGTCAAGTTGGATAAGCAACGGATTTTAGAAAGATTGACGCTCCCCAATAGAAAAGAATAGCGAATTAGGCGATTGTAGTAGAACTATTGGTAGTTATTACTAGCCATTCTTTTCAGAATTGATCAGATTCAATAAGAGGATATATTTCATTTTTTTATCGCTTCTTAATCGAAATCTTCTTTTAAATGGATCAGACAACCTGCTGATATGTTGTTTTTTAGGGATGGAGGATTTTTTGTTGTAACTAGTAGTAATCATGACTGCAACATACTAAGCAGAAAATTAAAAAATATAGTGACATGTCACTATATGGATAAGTTTTTTTTAGAGGTGATTAATTTTTTAAAAACAGTGAATCTTGTTGTTCAATGAAATGAATAGCTCGATAAGTTTTCACTATGGAGTCGGGAGTTACTGATATAGAATCAATGTTTTTTTCGACTAAAAATTGTGCAAAATCTGGGAAATCAGAAGGGCCTTGTCCACAAATACCCACTTTAGTTCCTGTCTTTTTTGCGGAATTAATCAGCATTTCAATCATACGTTTTACCGCCAAATTGCGTTCGTCGTATAAATGAGCGACTAGCGATGAATCTCGATCTAATCCTAAAGTTAGTTGTGTTAAATCATTTGAACCGATAGAAAAACCATCAATATGTGGAGCAAATTCTTCGGCCATAATAATGTTTGAGGGTAATTCTGCCATTAAATAAATTTCTAATCCATTTTGTCCTCTTTCTAATTCGAATTCCTTCATAGTATGTTGAACCCTTTGTAATTCTTCAACCGTCCTACAAAAAGGAACCATTACCACCACATTTGATAAGCCAATTTGTTCTCGAACAAATTTAATTGCCTTGCATTCAAGTCCGAAAGCTTCTTTGTAGTTGTCAGAATAATAACGAGAAGCTCCTCTCCAACCTATCATGGGATTTTCTTCATGTGGTTCAAAGTACTTTCCACCTAACAGATTAAAATATTCATTGCTTTTAAAATCAGAAAAACGAACAATTACTTTATTTGGGTAAAATGCCGATGCTATTTTTGATATTCCATAAGCAAGTTTTAAAACAAAGTATTCTTCTTCATTTTGAAAACCGATGATTTTCTGTTGAATCGCATCCGACAATTGCTCATCATTCAAATATCTATGCTTCAATAAAGCCATAGGGTGTATTTGTATGTAGTTATTAATGATAAATTCTTCTCTGGCTAAGCCCACGCCTTTATTGGGTAGATGAGAATATTGAAATGCCATATTCGGACTGCCAACATTTAGCATTATCGGAGTTTTTACAGGAGGGAGATGATTGATGAAAAATTCCGTTTTTTCAAATTCAATTTGGCCACTATATACAATACCTTCTGCGCCTTCCGCACAAGAAACAGTAATTAACTGATTTTCTTTTAACAGATTTGTAGCATTACCACAGCCCACAATTGCCGGTACGCCCATTTCTCGTGCAACAATTGCTGCATGACAAGTTCTACCTCCTTTGTTGGTTATAATTGCAGAAGCTTTTTTCATAATAGGTTCCCAATCTGGATCTGTCATATCGGTAACTAAAACGTCGCCTTCCTTAAATTCATGACCGTCAAAATGCCGTTTGTCTAAAGAGAATAGAATATTTGTTTTGCCAGTAGCGATTTTATCGCCAACAGCAATTCCTTTCAATAGTATTTTATCAGATCTTTTTTCATCGAGAATTTTATATTCAATAATTTGATTCCTGTCCTTTCGAGAGTGAATGGTTTCAGGACGAGCCTGCACAATATATAATTGTTCATTTATTCCATCAACGGCCCATTCAACATCAACAGGTACCCAATGGCCTTTTTTTGCAGAATAATAGTTTTCAATCTGGACTACCCATTTTGATAGTTGAATAACTTGAGAATCAGTTAAGCAAAATGATTCTCTCATTTGCTTTTCAGTAGAAATGATTCTAACCCGCTCATCTGGATTGTCGCCGTATACCATCATTCTATCCTTATTGCCTAATTTTTTCTCAATAATGGAAGAAAATCCTTTGGCTAATGTAGGTTTGAAAACCAACCATTCATCAGGAGAAACAGAACCTTGAACCACCATTTCGCCTAAACCTAATGAACCATTTATTAAGACAACATCTTTGAATCCACTTTCGGTGTCTAATGAGAAAGCTACACCGGAAGATGCTAAATCCGATCTAACCATTTTTTGAATAGTTACAGATAATAAAACGGAGAAATGGTCGTAACCAAAATTTTCTCTATAACTAATAGCCCTATCAGTGAATAGTGATGCAAAACAATTACGAATTGCATTTATTAAAGCTGCTGGTCCACGCACATTTAGATAGGACTCTTGCTGTCCTGCAAAAGAAGCATCAGGTAAATCCTCAGCAGTAGCTGAAGATCGAACTGCAACATCTACATTTTCGGATTCGTGAAACTCTGATAGAGTTTTATATTCTTTTATTATTAGTTCAGCTAAATCTTTGGGGAATCTTCCATTTCGAATTAATTGTCGAATAGCCAAACCACTTCTTCTAAGTGATTCTATATCATTAATATTTGTTTCTTTAATAATACGTTGGATTTCATCATTTAAGTTATTTTCTTCAATGAATTTTTGATACGAAGCAACTGTAATTACAAATCCACCAGGTATTTCAATTCCCATCTTAGTTAAATTTTGCAACATTTCTCCAAGAGATGCATTTTTTCCTCCTACCTGAGGAAGATCTTTTAAACCAACTTGTTCAAGTGGTAAAATGTAGGGTGTGTTCATAATTCGTATATCCGTTTTTAGTGATTTGGAATTACAAAACAACAAGTTAGAAATGTCGCTAATATTATTACAATAAGTAGTGAAGTATGAAAATTGTGAATCGATTAAAAAACCGAATGAATATCCCAAAAAGGATTATGAATTGCCCGAATATTTAGTGGAGATTGAATGTTATTGCATGCGTTTTATACAAAAATGACTGCTTTAAGTTTTGATTTTGCTTTTTATGACATGAATATTATGTAAAGTTTTCGTCATCAAAAAAAAATCTTAGTTTTTCCAGAATGATTAAATCATTGAAATACAGTTTAATATGATTGGATGCTCAATATACGTATTTTTTATTCAATCCACTAAGTCGTTTGTCAAATAAATCGTTCATTGGTCAAAATGAGAATAAAGTACTATATAGTATGTAGAGAGTCCTTTTAGGTAAATTTGTAATCTAGTTGCGGCAGTTACTATAAATTCAAGAATGTGAAGATTGAATATGTGCGCGCGATTACAATGAAGATATAGATATGATTGAAAGGTTGTTGGCGTTAGTGTTGTTTATCATTATTTCACCCTTACTAGTTATCATTTTCACTTTGATATATATCGAAGATGGATATCCGTTTATATTCAGGCAATTTCGTGTTGGGCAATTTGGGCGCGTATTTATTTTTTATAAGATTAGAACCATGCGAAAAGAAACACCAGAACTTGCTACCGGTGATGTTGAAGAAATTGGGAATTGGGTCTTGAAGTCAGGATTTTACTTAAGAAAATTCTCTATCGATGAATCGCTGAATCTTGTAAATATTATCAAAGGTGATATGTCTTTTATTGGTCCAAGACCTTTGATTGTTTCCGAAGATTATATGCATGATCAACGAAAGGAATTAGGGATTTTCAATCAGAAGCCAGGAATCACGGGTTGGGCACAGATTAATGGAAGAGATGTAATCTCGGACGAAAGAAAATTAGAATTAGAAAAATACTATTTAGATAACAAAAGCTTGAAGTTGAAATTCGTAATTTTGCTAAAAACTTTTTTCTACGTTTTTTGGACAGTTAGGCAGAAATTATCTAAGCCTAAGAATTAGTTGGTGAAAGATGAGTTGAGTATAAAAAATTGCCTCGTAACTACTAGTTTTTAATAGGTCAATTCGCATTGATCTATTTCTGCCATTATAGCATTTTTGAAGCATTGGGTTGTAACTCAAGAGGCGAAGCTGTGCAACGATCTGATGTGGATTAAAGTTGAGAATCAGTGCCATATTCAGGAGTTATGTTGGACAGAAGTTGTGCCTTACTGAGATGTTTAATGTATTTCAGAGACTCTAAAAACACCTAAGCCTCGCAAATTAGAAAATTTAAAATTGAAATTATTAAAAATGAGAATATACAAAAAGATACTTTTAGGATTACTTCTTACCTTTAGTCTTTTTCAGGTTTATGCCCAGTTGCCAGCCTTGAAAACCCAGTCAAACGATTATACCGATGCTGAAATCGCACAAATGATTTTGAAAGCGGAAAAAGCAGGATTATCAGAAACTCAAGTGATTGATCTAGCACGTGCTCAAGGAATGTCGGATTCCGAAATGGAAGCATTTCGAACGCGAGTTTTAAAAATTAAAGGGATGGTCGCATCCGACGATGTTCAGTTGCTTTCTGATCGAAACCCGAATTCACGTCCCCAGAAACAAACAGAATCCAATACTGCTGTAACATCAACCAATTTGACTAATACTAGCAAGCTTGGATCTGACATTTCCGGAAATATGATGCCTCATACACCGGGTTCAATTACTGAAAGCAAACCCGCAGGCTCATCGGATATTGTCGCTACTTCTTGGGATATTTCTAAGATTTTTGATGAAAAACGATTCCCCGCTTATGCCAATGGAAGAACCGTAAAAGCACCCGATCAGTATATTATTGGCGTCGGTGATGAAATTAGTGTGACGGTTTTTGGGAACAGTTACTTTAACAAAGTGAGTCGTGTAGACGATCGCGGCAGAATTGATTTGGGAACCGCATTGGGAAAAGTGTATGTGAAAGGTTTGGCTTTTGGCAAATTGGAAAAAGTGCTCTCAGCAGCAATAGGGCAAAAAATCAATTTGGGTGGAAATGAATTAGAAGTGGATCTTTCATTTTCGCGTCAAATATCGGTGAATGTCACTGGAGAAGTGCAAAAACCTGGTACC
This sequence comes from uncultured Rhizobium sp., assembly GCA_964415065.1. GTDB lineage: Bacteria > Bacteroidota > Bacteroidia > NS11-12g > UBA955 > VMCP01. The sequence continues at coordinate 2,722 of CAYPYX010000050.1, read as the reverse complement.
TACCAACTTCCAGCAGCGAATACCGTTTTCAATCTATTGGTATTATCAGGTGGACCTACTGAAAATGGTAGCATTCGTGAAGTAGCTGTAATTCGCTCTGGTAAAGTTGCATTTCAGTTTGATTTGTACCAATTTTTAATGAATCCCCAACACAATTCTTTTCTGGAAGACGGTGATTTTATAGTAGTTAAACCTGTGAAAAAACGGATCGCTTTGCGCGGTGGAGTGCTGCGTTCTGGACAAGTTGAATTGTTAGAGAATGAAGGACTTCTTGAAGCGGTTTCATATGCCGGTGGTTGGTCTTCTAAAGCTGATATCAGTCGAATTACAGTATCAAGACTAAATGGACGAGATCGAACATTGATTCAATGGGACTTAAGTAATGTTACCCGTAATAAACAAGCAGGAAAAAACACTTCCAACCCAAGTTCCAATACTGAAAGTAGCTCACTTTTTACAACGAATTTAAATTCTGAACCATTACAAGATGGCGATCAAATTTTTGTGTTTGAACAAGCCGAATCTCTTCAAAATCAAGTGAAAATTTCGGGTGAAGTTTATTTTCCTGGAGATTATGCACTCAAGAAAGGGATGAATGTTGAAGATTTATTGCAATTAGCTGGTGGTTTAACGCCGGAATCGAATAAGAACATGGCTTTTGTAATTCGTACTCAACTCGATGGAACATCGGAGTATCTAAAATTGCCTTTGGTGGGGAATGAATTGAAGGCATTTGAGTTGCAGAACAAGGATCAACTATTGGTGTTTGCTGAATCTCGTTTTGTGGATGCTTTTCAGGTAGAGATTCGTGGCGAGGTGAGAAATCCTACAAAAATTGACTTCAGAAAAGGTCTTACTTTAAACGTATTGTTGGATTATTCCGGGGGATTGAAGTTCAGCGCTGATGCAACTGAAGTGGAAATTTTGAGAAGTGCGGTGCATTCAAATACTTTTAAGGCAGGCGATCGGAATAAAACTGAGTCCATTAAAGCAGTATACAATCCGAATTCTAATGGACTTTTTGATGATATAGAATTGATGGCAGAAGATATTGTGATAGTCCGTAAGGTGAGTAATTTGGATGATAAAATTGGTGCCTCCATTGAGGGTGAAGTTATTCATCCAGGAGTATTTATTCTGGCGAAAAATGAGAATCGGGTTCGAGATATTATTGAAAAAGGAGGTGGATTAACCGAATTTGCATTTCCCGAAGCGGCACAATTATATCGTAAAAATGGTCAGCAATTGGTGTTTGACTTGAAGAGTGTAATGCGCAATAAGAACAGTGAATTCAATTATCGTTTAGAGGAAGGAGATCGTTTAGTAATTCCATTGAAACAGGATTTAGTTGTTCTTCCCAATACCGATACTTTACTGAATAAGGAAAAGATTTTTGCACCTTACATTACTGGAAAGAGAGCATCGTTTTATTTGAAAAACTATTCTTTGGGATTTGATGATCAACATCGAAAAAATAGATTGTATTTACAGGAACCGGGTGGGAAAATCAAACGTTCGAAAAATTACGGTTTGTTTGTTGTTACACCGAAGGTAAAAGCAGGTTCTGAGATTTATTTTCAACCATCTCCCAAGAAAGCGGAGAAGAACGATAATGAAAAGAAGCCAACGGATTGGAATCGGGTTATCGAGAATTTCACGGTGAAATTAACAGGTATTGCAACCTTGTGGGTGCTATTAAGTAGAATTTAAACGAATTAACGAGTTAGATGAGCAAAGAATTGCAACCACAAATACGATTCAGGGATGACGAAATTTCGTTAAGAGATTTAGTTATTAAAATCCAAAATACGTATCGAATTTTATTGAAAAACTGGTGGAAATTGGCTATTGCAGGTATTCTAGGTGCCGGTTTGGGACTTTTATACACTTGGGTCAAGAAAACGAAGTATACTGCAGAATTGGTTTTTGTAACCGCTGAAGCTGAAGAAGGTGGATTAAGCAAGTTGAGCGCAATTGGTTCTCAGTTTGGTTTTGATTTTGGCGGGGGAAGTTCGGGCGCTTTTGGAGGTGATAACTTATTAGAACTCATGAAAAGTCGCTTGCTGGTAGAACAAACCTTGTTTGATAGTTTGTCGCACGAGGGTAGACGTTATCGATTGTTGGAATATTATTTGAGAAGGGATTCGTTAGAAAAATCGAAAACGCCGGCAGTGCCTTTGAGTGGTATTATTAATCGGGAATCGTGTGGTTTCCGACAGGATTCATTGTTGAAGGAGGTATACAAACGTATTACTAAGGGTGGTTTGGTAGTAGAAAATCAGGACAAGGAATTGGCGTTCAAAAAGGTGGCATTTACGGATGTGGATCCAGTGTTTGCTAAGGCATTTGTGGAGAATTTAACGGAGAATGTTACGGATTTCTATTTGGAAACCAAATTCCGACAAGCGCGTTCAAATATCCGATTATTGGAGCGCAAAGCGGACAGTGTAGAGCGGGTATTGAGGTCTAGAATGGTGTCGGTTGCGGTGCAAAGAGATCAGAATCAATTTTTAACGAATTCGGAGGGCACGGTTCAAATGGTGAAACAGCAGATGGAAGTTCAGTTGTTAACCACAATGTACGGTGAGGTAGTGAAAAATCTAGAATTGTCGAGAACCATGGCAGCACACAATCAGCCCTTAATTCAGGTAATTGATCGTCCCCGTTTCCCATTAGAGGATGATGGCGGAGGTTTAATTAAGTATTTGGTATTGGGTGGCTT
>CAYPYX010000049.1:0-16951 GCA_964415065.1 uncultured Rhizobium sp. | reverse complement strand
TTGTCTATATTTTTGATTTCGTTGATACCTGGGTTGTTTTATCTATGGGCTTCCTATTTGTATGATAATTTAGAGGATCATAGCATTTTGTATCAGATTGGATTTTGGGGAACAATAACCATTTTACCAGCCATCATAGCCTTGCCTTTGTGGATTTTTGCAGCCATTCGCGATGCAATTAATGATGGAGACTTCGACGAAATTACCAGTTTAATCTTGAATGCATTCGCCTGGATTATTCTGATTTTTGGTGAAATATTTTCCATTGTAACCACAATGTATTACATTTATTGGGGATTTTAACTTGTTTATCCTGTACAGATTTTTAATCTTTTTTTGCTTGCTATATACAGATCTATTCAAATCAAAATCAGTCAAATTTTGTGGAAATAGCAATCTTTAACATCCTGAGTTGATTGGTCCATTTTTCCATGTCGATGATCATAAATTTTCGTTCAATAGTATTCAATCGGAGTTCTCCATTCAAAGAGTTTTGAACAGATAAAAAATGATCACACGCTAATTGACCCGCAGCAATAATTAAATTAATTTCTAATGTGAAATTTCTTTTACGTTTTTTGGGGATATTCAATCGCTGGATTAAATCATTTAGAACGCTTATTTCTTCATGGAATGCTTTAACTATGGGATTGAAGTCTGTTTCAAAATGATTAGAAAGTGTAACTAATCCTTTGTGATAATCGTCGTATAAATCAAAAATATCATCGATGAATTGACCCACAACTCCCAATTGAAAAAGCATTTTTGATTCTTCAGGAGAAAATGGATCTTGAATTAAACTCCTGAAAACCAATGCACTGTAACCCCCTTTGTCTTTAGAAATAGAAGTCGCCTGTTCTCTCGGAATATTCGCAAAACTCAGCTTTTTACTTTCCCATTGTGAGGTGTAAAGAAGATGGAAATAGGAATAAAAACGCTGTTTGTCATCCGTGTTTTTATAAACAACATTCAACAGATATTGGTAAGCTAGTTTTCCAGAATGGGAAGTAGTTGAATCAACTTCGGTTGCCTCAGAATCCATTAATACTGCTGTTGGACTTTCCTGCAGTAATTCGTGAATTTCGGATTCCGAATAATTGTATTCATCAAAAAAATCATCAAAAAATGGTCCTGAAGCGCAGGCGTGAATGGTGGCTGTGAATTCTTCTTTTGAAAGTTTTCGTCCTAAATATCGAGCAATGGACTCATTTAAAATTACATGTATCAGTGCATATTGAGTAACCCTATGTCGCACCTTTGGATGATTGAGTTTCGATTTTGCTTCTCGAGGGATGTAATTGTCGTTGAAAATCTTATTTAACTCAACATGGATTTTTCGAATCGTGAAAAACAATCGAGGAAAATAACTGAAATAAAAGCAAACAGTTCGCAAAAGTGAAAGCATCCCTCGAAATTATTGACAAATCAAAGGTAATGGATTTGAAAATAAATAAGAATTATTGTTGAATCAAAATTCTTGATGGATTGTTACTTTTGCATTATGACACTAAAAATTGGATATATTGCACCGGATTTTACATTAATTAATTCGGAAACTAAGGAAGTTTCGTTGAGTAGTTTTCGTGGTAAAAAAGTGATTTTGCATTTTTTCCCAGCGGCATTTACTGGAGTTTGTACTACTCAGCTTTGCACCGTTAGAGATGCCATTCATATGTACGAAAATGAATCAGCTACAGTTTTGGCGATTTCCGTGGATTTGCCATTTACATTGGCTAAGTTCAAAGAAGATCAAAAATTAAATTTTACATTGCTTTCCGATTTCAACAAAGAGGTTTCTCGTTCGTATGGCGCAATCTATGAAGATTGGATATTGGGATTAAAAGGAGTTTCTAAAAGAGCTGCCTTTGTAATCGATGAAGAAGGCAAGATTTCTTATGCTGAGGTGTTAGAAAACGCAGGTGAATTGCCCAATTTTGAGCACATTAATGCTGCATTAGCGAATTAAATTTAAAGTACATCGAGCATTATACCCACACAGATAGGCTAATCTATTGTGTGGGTATTTTTGTTTTAAGATTATTCCTTTATCCAGTTAGTTATTTATTATGTGCTTTTTTGAGTTATGATAGAATTTGTGCATGGCAAAAACGTGTGGAAAACTAATGCAAGAGATGAAAATGAATAGATATCCCCAAAAACCATCCGTTTCCCAAATGTTTAAATAATAAAGTATCCCCAGAAGTAAATATGCACCCAAACTAAAAGGAATGGCTTTTTTAAGTAGCTTCTGAAATGATCCAGAGTGGTTTTCAAAAATATCCCATGCGCTTTGAACACTGTGATTAAAAACAAAGAATATTCCAAATCCCTCGACAAGGGGTAAACTTAATGCCAAGATTAACCAAGACAATTCTAGAATAGTTAATAATCCCCGGCTCCATTGAGTTATTAATAAGGTCATTACCGATATCCCAAATGCAACAACAAAATTCATTTTTATGGGAAGAATTGACATTTCACTGAGTATAGAATTGAATTCAGCTGGATGTGAAAAGAGAAAAACTCCCAACAATGATAATCCCCAAAAAAAGCTTAAAATATTGGTGCGTTTGAATTCGGCTTCCCCAAAATGCCATGAAGAATATAGTATGAACACCAATAATGCTAATATTGGGTTAATCCACCAAACGATTCCCATTAGCATCATTTTGGTTACGTAACTCGTAATAAATGATAGTGTTATGGGAGAGTCTAATTTGTGTGTTTCGAATAAATGATCGACAGCCCCATGTGGAATACCAATAATTAAAAATCCCGAAATCAAAAATCCATAGCTTAGCCAATTGAGATTTAATGCGTGGCTAATGAATACCAATAGTACGGCCCCAAACGGAATGAGTTTTTTTCGAGAAATTCGAAGGAAAACATCATTTATTGCAGCCATCACAAACGTTAAAATTGGTAAACTAGACAGTAATTTTAGTTCATTCCATCCTCGTGTATCTTCTCTTAGAAATCGGATTACATTGGAAGTAGAGTTAGATTTGAATAATGATTCAAAGATATTTTTCCCTTTTTGGGGATGTTTATTCAGAATCGAGAGCAATAATCGATCGTAAAAGGCAAATCGAGTTTGATTTGCTGGTGCAATTCGACGCTTTTTCGACGATAGTTGTTTTTCAATCTCAATGGCATGTCGACAGCTATTTAAAAATGAATATCCGGTACTTGGTTTAATATTTCCTGCTCGGGCACCTGTTGGGAAATAGGATTCATGTGTGCTAATTCGTTTAATCTGCGCTGTACTCATTGGGATATTACCCGATTCTGTGGAAACGATTTTATATTTTCCATAGCGATTTTGGATCTCTAGGCTAAGTAATTTTTCAGCATATGTTTTTTGGATCGATTTTGAGCTGAATGCCGTAAGTTCCACCAAAGCTTGTTTGCTGGAATAGGGTAGGATGTATAAGAATTGAGTCGAATTATTTTGATCGATGGAAAAATCCATCATGACAAAAGTGTCAGGATCAAAGCAATGGTTTTCTGTTTCGATTATCCATCCCCAAAAGCTCTGAACCAAGGATACTTCATTTTTTCTGGGGAGATTGAATGTTGGTGGTCGACTATCAAATAAGCTACGAGCAGAGATTTGGGTATTTTCTAGTTGAAGGAATATTGGGTTGAAAGAATTTGCGCTTAGATATCTATTTGGACGATTTAGGGGATTAGTAATTGTACTGTGTTCCGGTTTTGATGGATTGAAAAGTTGTTGATCGGTTAGAGTTTCTCGAAAGTATTTTACAGTAAATTGTTCAATCACAGATTGGGTCTCTTGGTATAGATCAAGCCCGGAAATGTGATAATATTTGTACGGTGCAATGGACTCATTAAAACGAGAAGCTGAGGTGCTTTTTGACCAACTATGTGAAATTAAAGGCTCTAAGTTTAATCGTTTAATTTCTTCATCATAACTCCAGAAGCAAAAGGTTCTGTCGTTCGTTTGTTTGAGGTCAGGTTCGATGATGGCGATGCGTTTATTAAATAGGTTCCCACTTCGTGCGAGTTGCAAAAAAAGCAGGGAATTAGCAGCGCCCATGCCAATAAAAACCAAATCGAATTCTTCTACGAGCAAGTTTTTGGTTTTCATTGATTTAAAGAAACCAATGAGGGCAAGAAAATGTTTGGGTGTGTGATTTTAAATGGTGATCAATAGGTTAGTGCCATTTACCATTATTGCCGAGTCTTTGAATGGGTTTGTTGAATTCTAGATTCTCGATCTGCAAATTTTCGTAAAATGATTTTTTTGACTGATTAAAATAAAAATCGAGTAAGGATTTGTTATCATAATATTCCAGTTTCATGGTGTTTAAAAAATGTTCAATCCATTGTTTTTCTATGGTTGTTTGTGCTTCTTTTTGTCTATCTGTAAAAATGCTTACAATTAAAAAACTCAAAATGCTACCAATGCCGAATAAAAGTCGAAGATTCGCAATAATTTCAGATTCAGTTTCTCCATATAGATCAATCAGTAAAAAACAAATGAAAAGAATAAATAACGGAATAAATAATTTCTTATTTATTCGGACAAAGGTGCTTTGACTTTTTTTGAGATATAAATGATTCAGGTAATCAGAATCTAATTGTAGTTGAAGTTGAATAAATTCAAGTTCTAACTTATCAAGAATAAAAGGGGTAAATTCGACTTTTGTACTAGTGTTGATTCTGTAAACCGCCATGATTGACAAAATAAAGCGATATTATGGGTAGTACAAAATAAAAGGTGATTCGCGTGCCATATATAAAACAATACTGTTGGCTTCAGTTCTTTTGTTGTTTTTTGAGGATGTCGAACTAGCGTTTGCGCTGTTCTTTATGCAAATAGTTTATAAGTTACAGAGTCCGTTTACGGTAATAACACTTTAACATCAGTTTGTGAATAGTAATATTTTTAGTGCAATTTTTCATTTTATAACAATTTATACAATGATTAAAGCAAAAGTCCATCGTTACGCTCTGGCTTTTTCATGGCACATCTTTCGCGCTCAACCAAGCTCGACGCTTAGCTTTGCCACAAAAAAAGTCCCCAACCTTCTTGAGGACTTTTGCTTTTGATCGTGCACTCGTAGGGATTAGCTGCGTTGCACTTCGCTGAACCCTTCTGTTTAGTCCTGCAAGAGCAAAGTCCAACGCTGCGCGTTGGCTTTTTTTGTAACTTCTCACTCACTTACCCTGGCGGGCAGAGTCGTTAAAAGCCACAAAAAAAGTCCCCAACTTTCGTTGAGGACTTTTGCTTTTGATCGTGCACTCGTAGGGATTCGAACCCCAAACCTTCTGATCCGTAGTCAGATGCTCTATCCAATTGAGCTACGAATGCGTTTCCACGTTCGAGAAATCAAGGGTTGAGAACTTCCTCAAACGGGTTTGCAAAGGTAGTGAATATTTTATAAATCCCAAAAAAAATTGCAAAAAATGCAATCATAGCACCATTTTATGATGATTATTTGCGAATGTGACAAAAAACGCACACTCTTTTTTTGCATAGGGTTGTTCATCTTTAATGATTTACATTTTGAATTGTTATCTTTGCATTGTTAATTCTTTCTTATGAACTTTAAAAGCTTATTCACTTCAGCATTCGTTTACTGCACGGTTATAACGGCTTCTGCACAGGCCCTATATATTCCGTCGGGTGAAACGGTTTTTATATCCTCGGGCACCACGTTTTATTCAGAATCGGGGGCTACCACAATTAATTCTGGGGGAACACTAACCGTTAATGGAACGTATCAAAGCAAAGGTACTTTTACTAACTCTGGTACTTTAAACGCCACTACCGGTACTTTAGTGTTTTCGGGGACATCACAGCAAGTATCCATAAATACTACTGTGAAGAATATTACGGTCAACGGAAACTCCACCGTGAGTTTTCAAGCACCTGTTACTATTCAAGGTGGTTCAACTTTTGGTGTACTCACTGTTGAATCTGGAAGCGTGCTTACTACTAACGGTAATCTTACCTTGCAATCAAATGCAACTGGTTCAGCTATTGTTGCTGCAGGTAGCTTGGTTAACTCGAATCCCTATATTTCGGGCAATGTAATTGTAGAACGCCATATACCAGCGCGCCGTGCGTTTCGTATTTTGTCTCCAGCCGTAACTACTTCAACAGCTATTTATAACCATTGGCAAGAGTCTGGCAGTTCAAATTCTGGTTATGGCACACACATCACTGGTGCTGGTGGCTCAAATAATGGTTTTGATCAAACTTTAACCAATAATGCTTCTATGTTTACGTTTAACGCCAATGGTGGAAATGGATCATGGCAAGCAGTAACCAATACCAATTCTAATAAATTAACCGCCGGATCTCCCGTGCGACTCTTGGTAAGAGGCGATCGAACAATAGACTTAACTAATGTAAACAATAACCCAACTCCAACCGCTACTGTTTTGCGCGCAACTGGAACTTTAGCTCAAGGAACTCAAACCTATTCAAGCTTAGCTTCTACTTCGGGGGACTTTAATTTAGTTGGAAATCCATTTCAGTCACCCGTTGACATGTCAACTGTTATGACCAATAGCTCTAACATCAATACGAATTATTATTATGTTTGGGATCCGCAATTATCTACTCGTGGTGCTTATGTTACTATCGATTTAAGTTCAGGAGGAACCAATAGTGTTGGTTCTAATCAGAATAAATACTTACAACCAGGCCAAGCATGTTTTGTAACAGCTAACGGAAATGGAAGCGCTTCGGTTGTATTTACAGAATCTTCAAAAGCGACCAATCAAACCAATGTGTTCCGTTTATTGCCTCCTCAATCGTTGATTACGATTAAATTGTATCAACGTGACTCCTTGCAAGTGGGTTCAACTCCTTGTGATGCTTTGGTGCTGAAGTTCGATCCTTCCATGAACAGTGCTTTGGATTTAAACGATGCAATTAAGCCTATCAATCAAGATGAAAACGTATCCCTTTTCTTAGAAAATAAGTATTTGTCTATTAATTGTTCAGCTTTACCAGAGTACAACGACACCATGGATTTGAGAATATCCCAAATTCGCGATACCAAATATACCTTTGATATCGAAGCCATTGGTAATCCTGGAAGAAAGGCATATTTATTAGATCGTTATACACAGAAAACGACTGAAATTATCGCAGATAATCGCTCTCAGATTGAGGTTGATTTCGATAAAAATATTGCTGAAAGTATTGCAAATCAACGTTTTGCTGTAGTTTTTGGAGATGCAACTTCGGGAGTAAATGCAGTAACAAAATTGAAGGCTAAAATTTCTCCCAACCCAGCAACTCAAAGTGAAGTAAGAATTAGCTTACCGAATAAAGTAGCAATTCGTAATCTGGAAATTTTAGATGCAAAAGGATCCATTGTGTTTAGTAGCAATCATACTCAAGGGGAAGTTAACATTTCACATTTGACTCCTGGAATTTATATGGTAAATGTGACAGGAGTAAACGGCCATTTGTATACCGAAAAGATGATTTATCAAGGGAATTAATCCCAAATTTTAAGAATTTTTTTTTGAGTGAATAAAAGGGCTGCTTCTTTTGGAAGCAGCCCTTTTATTTTGTCAATTTTTTGTGTGTTTTTTCAAATTGCGGTTAATTATGGTTTATTTTGCGCCCCATGAGATCCAAAATTATTTTAATCTCCGCAACAATTTTGTTTAGTCATACTGCTGAAGCACAATTGTTTAAGAAGAAAAAAAAGGCAAACGAAATAGCCGCTGCTCCAACGTCCCCTAAAAAGGAAAACAAATTGGAGAAAATCTCAGAAAAGACTAAAAACTGTGTAAAATTACCGGGTCTGTTCACCGTTTACAGAGACACCAATACGGGTCAATTGTTTTTGCAAGTTTCCAATAAACAGCTGGGTGTTGAATACATTCACTTTACATATACTGAAAACGGAGTTATGGATGTAGGAGCACATCGAGGTGCTTACCGTGGAAGCGCAATTTTTAAAATCCGGAAAGTATATGATAACCTTGAATTTGCTTTGCAAAATACAAGTTACTATTTCGATCCAAAAAATGCCATTTCAAAAAGTGCCAACGCAAATATATCTGAAGGTATAATGGCGTTTGAAAAGATAGTGGCAAAAGACGACAATGGAAATTTTCTAATTTCTGCGGATGAACTATTCTTAACAGAACAGTTGCAAGCGGTTAAAGAAGGTGGTAGAGAAGGTGCAAAAGGCTTTCAGTTGGGAAAATTAGCTAAAGGGAAAACGCAGTATGAAAAAGTTAAAAGTTATCCGGAAAATTTGGATATTGTTGTACGGTATGTTTTCGATAACCCATCAGCTAGTGGAGGAAATAGTGCTGCTGTTACCGATTCTAGATACGTATCAGTAGTTGTGCAACATAGTTTTATTGCTGTGCCTAACAATGGATTCAAACCTCGCAGAGATGATCAAAGAATTGGGTACTTCTCTGAATCTGTAAATGATATGACTGGGAAGGATTTCGTTAATTATCGGGACTTGATTCATCGTTGGGATTTGCAAAAGAAAGATCCGAATGCTACGAAAAGTGAACCGATAAAACCCATTGTTTGGTGGATTGAAAACACTACACCTAAAGAATTACGTCCCGTTATTAAGGAAGCTGCATTGCAATGGAATAAGGCGTTTGAACCACTAGGTTTTATTAATGCCGTACAAATATTCGAGCAACCCGATACCGCTTCTTGGGATGCGGGAGATATTCGTTATAACGTTTTGAGATGGACCTCGTCGCCCAATCCTCCGTTCGGTGGATACGGACCTAGTTTTGTAAATCCCAGAACAGGAGAGATTTTAGGCGCTGATATAATGTTCGAGTTTTTGTTTTTAACCAATCGAGTGAAAGCAGAATCCGTGTATCCAACTTCCGAAAAATGGCATAATGAAATGTGTCAAGCTGGGTTGCATCTTCATGAAGAGCAATTGGCAGCGCAGTTGTATTTAGGTGCATTAGGTTTAGATACTGTGGAGAATCCCATGGTCTATGTGAATTCAGATACCATTGTATTGACCCGTTTAATTCGCGAATCGATTCATTATTTGGTATTGCACGAAATGGGACATACCCTTGGTTTGATGCATAATATGAGAGCTTCGCAACTCCATACGCCCGAGGAATTATTGAATCCTGAATTGACTTACAAGACGGGACTTATTGGTTCAGTTATGGATTATCCTGCGATCAATCTTCCCCCGAAAAAAGGAATGAAAGTACAATATTGTCAAACCGAACCAGGGCCATATGATCGTTGGGCAGTGGAATATGGTTACAGTGTAGGGTTAGAGGATGAAGAACAAGAATCGGCACGTTTGCGCAATATTGCCAAGAAGAGTGTTTTGAAAGAAAATGCTTTCGGAAATGATGCAGACGATGTGCGTTCGCCAGGAAAAGCAATTGATCCGAGAGTTATGGTCAATGATATGTCGAGCGACGCGATGGCGTTTTCTGAGTCTAAATTAGCGCAAATCAGAGCAATGTTACCTGAAATTCAAAAAAGTTGGGGCGCTTCGTTGGGCGTGAATGCCAAGAATCACCAAGCTCTTGTGAGTGTATTTAACTTGTTGATGTCGTCATATGCTACTCATTTAGGAATTATTTCTCGATATGTTGGAGGTGTATATGTTGAACGTTTTGAGCCAGGACAGGTGAATAATAAACAGCCTTATATGGCTGTAAGTCGTCAGGACCAATTAAGAGCTATTAAGCTTATTAATGATTACGTATTGGCACCCGGATCTATTGAAATTCCCAATGATTTAGCGATTTATTTACAACCAGTAAGAAGAGGATTTGGTTTCTTTTCTCAATCGGAAGAACCCAAGATGCACGGTAGAATTGAGTCGATTCAAGAGTCAGTTATGGATCATTTATTGCATCCCAATGTGTTAAGAAGAATGACCGATAATTATTACTTCGGAAATTCCATGTCTGTATTGGAATACATGAATACTTTGACGGATGCTGTATTCAAGGCGGATTTAAATCAATTGCCTAGTACACACAGAAGACAGTTGCAAATCAATTATGTTGAGCGATTGATGGAATTGATGAAATGGATGGGCGGTAAAGGTTTAGATCCTATCTCTAAGACGGCCATTCACAAGCAGTTGGTTCAAGTGAATTCTTGGATGTCTAGCAGCACACCCAAATTAGAAAATGCTTCTCAATTAGAGCAATTAAAAGCACATAGAGACTACTTACGTTTACTTTTAGATCAATTTTTAGACGATTAACATTTGGGGTAAATTCAGTTTAAAACAGATTTTGGCCAAATGCGGAGCAAGGCAACTGGTAAAATCCACCGTATAAACATCCCCAAAAACGAAAAATCCAATGTGGATTTCTTAAAAATGAAAGTAAACCAAGAAAATTAAATAGAATTAATGATGAATGAAATGAAAAAATACCTGTTGGGTATGATGGGGATGGTATGTGCAATTCAAGCACGTGCTCACGAGCTAATTGCTTTTCCAAGAATTACAATTTCTTTTACAGTTATTGAGTCAAATCCTACAAACCTAACTTCAAAACCAATAGCGTTAGGAGACACATCGGACAACGAAGTACTCGAAGAAGTTGATATCCATCAAGTTGTTTCTTTGGGAAGCAAAATGAGTTTGCGTAGATCTGGAATGAATGTTTCATTGATTACAAGAGAAATGATTCAACAATTACCCGTGCAAAATATTAACGAACTTCTGAGTCACATCGCAGGTGTCGACATTCGACAAAGAGGTGTTGCAGGAGTTCAAGCAGACATTGGGATTAGAGGCAGTTCTTTTGATCAAGTTTTAGTATTAATTGATGGAGTTAGAATGTCGGATCCACAAACTGGGCACCATCAAATGAATTTGCCTATACCACTAAATGCCATCAAATATATTGAGGTAATCAAAGGGGGAGCAGCTCACAAATACGGATTGAATGCATTAGCGGGTGTAGTGAATATCGTTACAGTTTTGGGCGATAACGGTTTGAATAAACCGCGTTCAACTGATTTGGGAGGAAATTCCTCTTCCCGCAAATCACCGCAAATTGAGGTAGATGTTTTCTTGGGAAGTATGGCTGGAAAATTGAAAAATACGGATGGAACGAATGTGGATGACGAGGAAAGATACAATCAAATTGGAGCACGATTTTTTGCAGCAGGTGTAAGGGGTAATTGGAAATATTGGCTTGGTTCAGAAACCCAGAAAGGGAATGGTTATCGATTGAACACCGAGTATTTAAGTATTCGTAATACGGCGGGTCTTTCTTACAACAAAGGAAGGCATCACATAAATGTACTGGGTGGAACCATCAACAATCAATTCGGTGCTAGTTATTTCTATGCTGCACCTAGAGATACATTTGCTCAAGAAGAGGTGAATACACAATTTCTTCAAGGGAAGTATCAATTTGAAGTAGGTAAAAAGGGGGAACTGGAATTGCAACTGAGTTCACGTTGGAATTACGATCATTTTGTTTTTAGAGAATACAACCCAAAATACTATCAAAATTTTCATTCAAGTAGGGTAGATATGCAGAGATTGCAATATTCACATGAATTGATTCAAGATGGGAGATTAGGTTTGGGAATTGATTTACGACAAGAGTCCTTAACCAGTACAAATTTGGGAGATCCAAACAGCGATTTCCAACGCAGTAGAAATTTTTCAGGTGCATTTGTGAATTATACACAGTTGTTGTTTGATCGTTTAACAATTAACGGAGGTTTATATGCTCTAGCATCAAATTCAATGAAGAATAAAGTTTATCCTGGATTTGAAATGAATTATCAGTTGTGGAAAGGATGGAATATTTATGGTAACTACGGACTGGGTCAACGACTACCCACATTTACTGATTTGTATTATCGAGATCCAGTGAATCAGAGTAATCCTAATTTGAGATCAGAATTCTCTGAATCCTACGAAATGGGGATTAAAATTTCTGGTGGTGGCTACTTCTGGGGATTGAGTTACTTCCAAAGGAATGTATTCGAAATGATTGATTGGGTTCGTCCTGATATTACGTCCAAATGGATGCCTGTAAATCAAAATAATACGCGCTATTCAGGTGTGGAAGGTCAAGTGAACTGGAAGAATGCATTTTGGATTAATGGGTTAGATTTTGCTTGGTCGTATTGTTTATTGAATGGAAATATGGCTATTGATTCAGGATTGATAAGCAAGAGCGCGTTAAATTATCTTGGAGACCATACAACCTTTAGATTGAATTACCAATTGGGTAAAAAGGTAGCAATTGGTTTGAATTATCGTTATTTTGAAAGGGTCAATTCTACATGGAGCAATAATAATTCAGGAAAAGCAGGATATGGAATATTGGATGCAAAGCTGAAATACACATTAAAGAAGAATGTAAGTGTGTATGTAAATGGCATGAATTTGTTGAATACACAATACCGTGAAATCTTTTCAGTTCCTTTGGCACCAAGATGGGTGCAAATGGGAGTGGTGGCAAGTATTAGATAGTCGTATAATCTTAGGATTGCAGGGGTTCTTCCAATTCAAGTTGTGGAATTGGAAGATTCTCATGTATAAATTTTTAATTCATCGTAAATTTGGACCAAGATGAAAAGAAATCACTTTGCTTTAGGGGCTATTATGTTTGCGGTGGGCGTTGCAATGGGTGCCTTAGGCGCACATGGATTGGAAGGTAAAATATCGGCCCATTACTTGGATGTGTGGCAAAAAGCCTCTGAATACTGGATGTATTCCGCTTTAGGGGTAATGTCTGTAGTGGCGTTTGTACATAATAAGAATGAAAATGATGCATTAGCTCGATCTTTTTTTCGTTTCGGGGGACTTTTAACTTGGGCGATTTTAGGTTCATTTATTTTTTCAATTTCACTGTGGGTGTTGGCTATGAATGAGTTATGGGGTTCGGGTTTGAAAAAACTTGGAATAATTACTCCAATTGGTGGTATAATGATGATTGTGGCATGGGTTTTGATGGGAATAAAGGTGCTTCGCATAAAAAGATAGAAAATCAAAAATGCAGTAGTATCTAAAATATATTTTAGTTCTTTGTGTTGGTTAGCTATTTATTATCGAAGTATTAAAAAGTGTTAAAGCGACACTTTTAACGTTGTTGTTAAATGTTAGTATGATAATATATTCAACAGAATTTAACTATATTCGTGACTATTAAATGATTGATTTATGAAATTTTATACATTTATATTTAGTTTATTGAGTGCTTTAAGTCTGGTTGCACAAAGTAATTCAGGTGCTGATTTGGAGCGCAAAGTTGAAAATTTAGAAGTTCGTAATAAACAGATAAATAGGAGATTAACTGAGTTGGAATTGGAAAATTTCAGGCTGACTCAAAAGTTGGATTCGCTTGAATCTAGAACTCAATCCCAGATCAACAGATCACAAGAATTGCAATCTCAAAATGAACGTGCTATGAATTTGGCTTTAGATGGATTCTCTACCAAGTTTGAAGAGCAAAACAAAACGGTACAGAATGTTCAAAGTCAATTGAGTGAAGGATTTGTAAGTCAATTGGTTATGTTTATTATTGCTGTGTTGGTTTTGGTAATTATTTTCTTAATAATGTCTAAAAAATCTACTCAAAAAGCACTAGAAACACACTCTGCATCTTGGAATCAATTTCAGGAACATTTACTAAAAAAATAGTGAGTTTTACAAATTAATAGAAATTTAATAGTATGTCTAAGAATAACGGAAAATTAAGTGCAGTAACCTTTCTATACGGTTTTGGAGCTGCAGTGGTACTAGTTGGTGCTATGTTTAAATTCATGGGTTGGCAATATGCCAATGAACTGTTCATCGCGGGTTTGTCTGTTGAGGTAGTGGTTTTCTTGGTTTCTGCATTTGAACGTCAAACCGACGACAAAGAATATAAGTGGGAGAATGTATTTCCTCAATTAGGTTCAGAGGGAAGCGGTAATGCCGATACTCAACAATATCAAGAGGCTATGAAACAATTCGCAACTACGTTGACTGAATTGACTCAGCAGTTAGGCAGCGTAACCAGCAGTATTGGAACTATGAAATCGGAATTGGAAAATTCAGCTAAGAATTCTACAGAAATGAAGAATAAAATGGCTGAATTTAATGAGTTGATGGGACAATACAACAACAACTTAAAAACCATCAACGATAAATACACTGAATTGTTGAAAAAGTAAGATAGATTTCGATGGGAAATACCATTAAAATAACGAAGTCTAAAAGTTTTACATACAAGAAGCTTAACTTCTTGTATTTGATCTTTTTGGTGTTTATGTTCTTCTCGAATACAGGGGAATATTTACGCCATTATCCTGCATTGCTGAATACTCAACAAAATTTGAACGAACGTTTAACTGAAAAGTTAAACATGTATAAAGGTTCAGATGAAGAAAAAAATCAACTGAAAGAGATAACTCAAAAATATCTTTTGGAATTGAGTAATATCGAGAAGGCATACAATGATTTCAAATTAAAAAACAAAATAGAAGGTAAACGTTCCTACGATCATGATTTTGTAAATGAAGAATTTCGTTTTGGTGATTTAGGAATGAAGTTTGAAAGTGCGAGTAAAGCATATAGTGAACAGTATTTGAGTATCACGAAAAAAGATATAAAAACGGATTTTATGCAAATCATAGACGATAATGGTTTGGAATTTAATTTAAAAGCGTTCTATTTTCAGGATTTGCCCAATATTGCATTTGAAACAGTTCTTGAACACTTCAAGAGTTTAGCCCTTTACAATGGTATTGTTTATTTGTTTGATGAAGAGTTTTCGATAAGTAAAGCCCAATTGGTCATGATGGACCAAGCAAAATTCATTCAAAAAATGAAGACCAAGTATTCATTAGGTGAGAAGGTTGAATTGATTGTTAAAACAGATGAAGAAAAATCTATTCCTGTGGTTAATTTGAACGGGAGAACATTAATTCCTAGAAAAGTGGATTCAACTAGTTTTGCATACTCATTTACTCCTACTGAGTCTGGTATTTTTCCCATGGAAATATTGAGCAATGGAAAGCGTGTATTAACCAGCATTGAGATTGCAAAACCAGAGTTTTCAATTGAAACTGAGAAATCTACCTTCGACGGAATGGTAGGTGAGAAGTTTATTATTCGACTGCAAAAGAACTCTGTTATTCCCGCTGGTTCAACATTAAAAAGTTCATATGCTGATGTTTCTTACAGTAAGGGTGAAATCACTGTTATTCCTACAAAATCCGGGAAAATTTCAATCCAATTGAACTACAAAGGCGAAATCGTGGATGAATTTTTTGTTTATGCGCATCAACCTGAACAAATTGAAGTTTCATTGCAGGATATTGCTGGAAATAATTCCAATATTACCCAAGCTTATCGCTTGGAATCTACCAATACATTTTGGCAAGTTGTTGGATTTAGAATGACGGTGGTTGAACCAAATGGAAATAAAAAGTCTTTAAAAAGTGCAACTAGATTCCTTCGAAATGAGTTAAAAGCTCTTGAATCTAAGGCTGCATCAGGTAGTACCATCGTGTTTGATGAAATTCGGGTGATAGGTAAAGAAAAAGGATTAACTAATATGGGTAGACCTATAATTTTTGTGAAGTAATGGCACAGTACGTAAAAATATCCAAATCGAAGAATCTACGATACCAATTGGTTAGTATATTGTATTTGCTGTTTATCACATTAACACTCTTACAAATTCCCGTAGATTGGCTTAGAGTAAATGCAAAACTCTCTGCAGACTTTATGAAAGTATCTGCTGACGACGAAATTTCGGATGTCCAACTTTCAAATACGATTAAAGAAGTGGAACGACTTCAAACTGAATTTATTACATTAAGCAAAATTCAAAAAGACCCAACTGGATATAAAACCACAGATGAGTTTTTTATCAATCAAAAGAAGGGTGCGCAGCTATTTGCTGTTCTATATGAACTCAATAATTACTATAAACAATCTTTAAATTCTGAGGTAAAATCTAAGTACGAACAATTATTTAAAGAGGATTTAAATAATGGACTTTCAACGGGTGAGTTTAAAAAGTGGATGGAATGGAAGTTTAAGAACGTTCCAGGTTCGGTTGCACAACTATTGATAAATGAGATTTTAGTACGATGTCATTTATTGCATGGATCCTTGGGTGTTGCAAAGCCAGCTACAAATAATTTGGTAGAATTGGCGTTTAATATTAACGAAATTTATCTGGGAGATACAGCACTATTAGTATTGAATGCTGGTTATGTTGAGAAATTTGAACTTTTGTACGGAAAAAATTCAACTTCAGAGTTTAAAAAAGTAGGAGATACAGTTTACTTTATCCCTCAACGGGTAGGTACATACAAGCTAACAGCAACTGGTATGGATAAATCCGACGAAAGTTTCGAGGTGAAGGTTTTGCCAATGACAATTTCCGGTTCTAATGGGTCTTCGAATGATAAAAAAATTCAATACTTCTTTCAAGGAAAACCATCTCAAATTACTTCAAAGGCAATCACTGAAGGTAGTAAATATAAGTTGGTTGGAGGTGATTGGGAACAAGTTCGCGTGTCAAATGGCAAAATTGAATTTAAACCGACAAAACCAGGATGGAATGTATTGAAACTTGAAAGTAGTGCTGGAGCTTTGTATTTGGAAGATTCAGTTTTTGTTTATCCTACACCACAACCGGTAGTAGTAGCTAGTCAAACAGCCAATAACAAAATTAGCGCGAAGCAATTATTATCAGAAGGGAAGTTAAAACTTAAAATTTTTCATCCGTTGTACAATGACATTCTATATAAAGTGGATGACATTGATGTTCGATTTATTGGTGAAGGATTAAGGGATCAAAAGTTCTATTCTGAAAGTATTGGAATGGAAAATGTTCAAGTGTCAAAAGTAAGATTTATTCAAGTTAAAAGAATCAAATTGAGTACCAATTCAGGCTCAATGATTTTAAAAGAACCGTTGTTAATTGAAGTTATTTAAAATGATGAAATTGAAAT
>CAYPYX010000048.1:1807-17851 GCA_964415065.1 uncultured Rhizobium sp. | reverse complement strand
TAAAAAGAAGAAATGCAAATTCAGAAAAAAAATCAAAAAATCGGAAGTAATTTCAGCAAAATCAGAATTTCGCTGGCTTCCCCAGAAACCATATTGCGTCGTAGCTTTGGTGAAGTAACCAAACCTGAGACCATTAATTACCGTAGTTACAAGCCAGAAATGGGCGGATTATTCTGTGAAAGAATTTTCGGACCTATCAAGGATTACGAATGTCATTGTGGTAAATACAAGCGTATCCGTTACAAGGGTATCGTTTGTGACCGCTGTGGTGTTGAAGTAACTGAAAAGAAAGTACGTCGTGAGCGCATGGGTCATATCAACCTAGTTGTTCCTGTGGCTCATATTTGGTACTTCCGTTCATTGCCAAACAAAATTGGTTATTTATTGGGTATTCCAACCAAGAAATTGGATATGGTTATCTATTACGAGCGTTATGTGGTTATACAATCGGGTATCGCAAGTAATGTAAATAATTTGGATTTGTTGACCGAAGAAGAGTATTTGGATATTTTGGATTCACTTCCAAAGGAAAACCAAATGTTGGAAGACAACGATCCAAACAAATTCATCGCAAAGATGGGTGCGGATGCTTTGGAAGATTTGTTGAAACGTGTAGATTTGGATAAATTAAGTTACGACCTAAGAATCCAAGCCTCTACTGAAACATCTCAACAAAGAAAGCAGGAAGCATTAAAGAGACTTAAGGTAATCGAAAGTTTCAGAAGTGCACAAAAAACAGGCGAAAACCGTCCAGAATGGATGATTATGCGTATGTTGCCTGTAATTCCACCTGAGTTACGCCCATTAGTACCATTGGAAGGTGGTCGTTTTGCGACATCGGATTTGAATGATCTTTATCGTCGTGTAATCATTCGTAATAATCGTTTGAAGCGTTTGGTAGAAATCAAAGCACCAGATGTGATTTTACGTAATGAAAAACGTATGTTGCAAGAGGCGGTAGATTCCCTATTAGATAATACCCGTCGTGCATCAGCGGTGAAGAGTGAAGGTAACCGTCCATTGAAATCTTTGAGCGATATGCTTAAAGGTAAACAAGGTCGTTTCCGTCAAAACTTGTTAGGTAAACGTGTTGACTATTCTGGTCGTTCGGTTATCGTGGTAGGTCCTACCTTGAAATTGAACGAATGTGGATTGCCTAAAAACATGGCTGCAGAATTGTTCAAGCCATTCATTATCCGTAAATTGATTGAAAGGGGTATAGTAAAAACAGTAAAAACGGCTAAGAAAATCGTTGAAAAGAAAGATCCTGTAATTTGGGATATTCTTGAAAACATTTTGAAAGGTCACCCTGTATTACTTAACCGTGCTCCTACACTTCACAGATTGGGTATTCAGTCTTTCCAGCCTAAGTTAGTTGAAGGAAAAGCGATCCAGTTGCATCCTTTGGTTTGTGCTGGTTTTAACGCGGACTTTGACGGTGACCAGATGGCGGTTCACGTTCCATTAGGAAACGCGGCAATTGCTGAGGCTCAGTTGTTGATGTTGGCGAGTCATAACATCTTAAACCCTGCGAATGGATCACCGATTACGGTACCATCTCAGGATATGATCTTGGGATTGTATTACATCACCAAAGAACGCAAAGGAACCAAAGAACGTCCTGTTGTTGGTGAAGGTCTTACATTCTACGGAGCAGAAGAGGTTATTATTGCTTACAATGAAAAAAGAGCTGAATTGCATGCGCCTATTAAGTGTCGTGTGAGAGTAAAAGAAAACGGTGAATTGAAGTATAAACTAATTGATACTACTGTTGGACGAGTATTGTTCAACCAGGTAGTCCCTGAAGAAGTTGGTTACATCAATGAATTGTTAAAGAAGAAGAACTTAAGAGATATTATTTCTGAGGTAATACGCGTATCAGGTGTTGCTGCTGCTGCTGATTTCTTGGATGATATTAAAAACTTAGGGTTCCACTATGCATTCCGTGGAGGATTGAGCTTTAACTTAAGCTATGTGAAAATTCCAGATCAAAAAGATGAATTAGTAACAAAAGCCATGGAAGAAGTTCGCGAAATTCAGTCGAATGCTGACATGGGATTCATTACAAATAACGAACGTTACAATCAGGTAATTGACTTATGGACTCGTGTTAACAACCAGTTGGCTCGTGTTTTAATTACTGATCTTCAGAACGATGATCAAGGATTCAACCCAATCTACATGATGTTGGATTCTGGAGCTCGTGGATCTAAAGAACAGATTCGTCAGTTAGGTGGTATGCGTGGTCTGATGGCTAAACCTCAAAAGAGTAATGCTAGTGGATCTGGAGATACGATTGAAAACCCGATTATTTCAAACTTTAAAGAAGGTTTGAACGTATTGGAATACTTCGTATCTACACACGGTGCTCGTAAAGGTTTGGCGGATACAGCGTTGAAAACAGCGGATGCGGGTTACTTAACTCGTCGTTTGCATGACGTTGCTCAAGACGTTGTAATCATCGAACATGATTGTGGAACATTGCGTGGTATCAGCATGAGTGCGATTATTACGAATGACGAAATCACTGAATCGTTGTTTGATCGTATCTTGGGTAGAACTGCATTAGATGAAGTTCATAATCCTTCAACAGGAGAGTTGATTTGCACAGCAGGTCAAGAAATAACTGAAGAAGTTGCTCAAGCAATTGAAGATGCAGGAATAGAGGAAGTAGAAATACGCTCTGTATTAACTTGTGAAACCCTGGGTGGTGTTTGTGCAAGCTGTTATGGACGTAACCTTTCTACTGGTAGAATGGTACAAGCTGGAGAAGCTGTTGGTGTAATTGCCGCACAGTCTATCGGTGAACCAGGTACACAGTTGACACTTCGTACGTTCCATACAGGGGGTGCGGCGTTAAACATTGCTGCTGAAAATACACTAGAAACTAAATACGAAGGTGTAATTAACTTTGATGGTATGCGTACAGTTACTAAGCAAGTAACTGATAACAATACAGGAGAAGTAGTTCCTACCGATATCGTATTGGGTAGATCCGGTGAAATTAGAATCCTAGATCCTAAATCAAAAACCGTAATTACAAGCTATAACATCCCTTATGGTGCTTCTTTAATGGTTAAAGAAGGTCAAAAAGTGAAGAAAGGCGAAGTATTATGTACTTGGGATCCATTTAATACGTTGATTATATCTGATATTGATGGTACCGTAGAATACGAAAACATCATTGAAGGTATTAACATGCGCGAAGAAGGGGATGATCAAACTGGTTTATCTGAATTGGTAATTACAGAATCTAAGGATAAAACTAAAGTTCCTGTATTCCGTGTGGACGATGGCGAAGGAAACGTTAAAATATTCAATATGCCGATGAAATCTATCTTGGTTGCTAAAAATGGCCAAGAAGTTAAAGCCGGTGATATCTTAGCAAAAATTCCTCGTTCAGCTACTCGTACTCGAGATATCACAGGGGGTCTTCCTCGTGTAACTGAGTTGTTTGAAGCACGTAACCCATCTAACCCAGCAGTTGTTGCAGAAATTGATGGAGTTGTAACCTACGGTGTTTCTAAACGTGGTAACCAGGAAATTATCGTAACTTCTAAAGACGGTGAAGTGAAGCATTATCAAGTTTCATTGTCTAAGCATATCTTAGTGCACGATGGTGACTATGTACGTGCTGGACAACCATTGTCTGATGGAGCAATTACTCCACAAGATATTCTACGTGTAGAAGGTCCTGCTGCTGTACAACGCTATGTATTGAATGGTATTCAGGAAGTTTACAACCTACAAGGTGTAAAAATCAACGACAAGCACATCGAAGTTATCGTTCGTCAGATGATGCAAAAGATGGAAGTAGTTGATCCAGGTGATACACGTTTCCTTGAAGGTGAAGCAGTTGATAAGTGGGTTCTTCAAAAAGAAAATGATTGGATTTACGATAAGAAATTCGTTACAGATGCTGGAGAAAGTGATTTAATGCATGCTGGTCAGATCGTTTCCTTGAAGGATTTACGTCAAGAAAATAGCGCTTTGCGTCGTCAGGATAAGAAGTTGGTTGAATTCCGCGATGCGGTTCCAGCTACTGCTACCCCGATATTGCAAGGTATTACAAAAGCTTCTTTAGGTACTCAAAGTTTCATGTCAGCGGCATCGTTCCAGGAAACAACTAAAGTGTTGAATGAAGCAGCGATTTCAGGTAAAGTAGACGAATTAAAAGGATTGAAAGAAAACGTTATCGTTGGACATTTAATCCCTGCTGGTACAGGTATGCGCAGATTCGAAAATACAGTTACTGGTTCTCGTGAAGAATACGATCGTTTAATGGCGGCTAAAATGGCTGCAGATGACGAATAAGTAATTCAAACGAATTGATTAATCATAAAAAAGGGCTGCTTTTAAGCGGCCCTTTTTATTTTGTCGTGTTTTGTGGTGATTTATTCGTACCCATTTACACGGAGAGATGTACAACTCAAAGGAACAATCCAGTAACATTACTAGATGTCTGTTAGAGAATTAGTTGTTCAAATTCAATGGAGCAGTAATTCAGTATCACAGCAGCAGATACGTTAATTTGAAACGAAATTTGCTGATTGGTACTGTTCCACTAATTCTCGATAGGAGCCATTTTTTTGCATCAGTTCATCATGTGATCCTTGCTCCTCAATTTCTCCTTGATTCAAAACTAAAATTGTATCACAATTTTTTATTGTACTTAAACGATGTGCAATTACAATGGCTGTGCGTCCTTTGAGAAGAATTTCTATCGCTTTTTGGATCATTTGCTCCGTTTGAGTATCCACCGAACTAGTAGCTTCATCTAGAATAATGATGTCTGGATTAGCGGCTAAAGCACGAATAAATGATATCAATTGTCGCTGACCTGTAGAAAGTGACATACCTCTTTCCTGAACGTTATATTCAAATCCTCCGGGGAGTGCTTGAATAAATTCAAAAGCACCGATTTGTTTTGAAATATCTATAAGTTCTTTTAATGGAATGGTTGAGTTATTCAGGGTTAAGTTACTTTCAATACTTCCAGAAAATAGAAATACATCTTGCAGTACAAAGGCAATTTTTTGTCTTAATGAAGGTAAATGAAAATCGTTTATTAAGATATCGTCTATGCGGATTTCTCCTTTTTGATGATTGTAAAGTTGAGTAATTAAACTCGCAATGGAAGTTTTCCCACTTCCTGTCTTACCTACTAATGCGAGAGACTCACCCGAACGTACAGAAAAGCTCAGATCATTTAATATCCAAGATCCTTCATTGTATCTAAAAAAAACATGATCAAATTCTATTTTCCCTTTCAGGTGTTTCGGAATTATTTTGCTCTTGGGGGATGAGATGTCTGTAGAAGAATTTAGGCCTTTAGCACTTGAATTTATTGTGCTGATCGGACTTGTATTGTGAGTTGAGTTTATGGTATTAGCTGAATTTGTTGTCTCGACTGAGCCTGTTGTGTAAGTTGAATGTATTGGGTTAGCTGAATGAGTTGAGTAGGCCGAATTATGATAACTTAGATCTTCAATATTTTCTTTGTCGTCAATTAAATTAAAAATACGCTCTGCTGCTACGACACCCATTTGAATATTATTGAATCGGTCTGCAATTGCACGAATGGGTCGAAAGAACAAGTTTACGAACATAATGAATGCTGTTATTGCACCCAATTGAATTTCAAAATTGAATAATAAAATAGTACCGTAACCAATAATTATTGCAAAAGCAAGTGCTACCAGTACTTCTACAATTGGGAAAAAGATACTGTAATAAAAAACACTTCGAATATTTGCATCACGATGTTTTTTGTTGATTTCTTGAAATTGATAAAATTGGCGGTCTTCCTGATTAAAGATTTGAACGGTCGACATTCCTGTAATTCGTTCTTGAAGAAATGCGTTAAGAGCAGAAACTTGATTTCGAACATCCTGAAATGTATCGCGAATACCTTTACGGAATTTATTAGCACTATAGAGCAATAAGGGAATAACTAATAAGGTCGCAAGTGTCAACTTCCACGATATATATAGCATGGCGCTAAGTATGGCAATAATTTGAACCAAATCGCCCAAAATAGTAATTAAACCGCTTGAAAATAAATCAGTAATGGTTTGGATATCAGAAACACTTCGGGTAACCGCGGTTCCGACAGGTGTTTTATCGAAAAACCTCAATTTCAAGCGAATTAGATGATTATAAACAAATTGACGTAATTGCAATACAATATTTTGTGCAATCTTTTCAGATAAAAAGGAGTTAAAGAATCCTAAAACCGTTTGAACCAATAACCAAATTATTAGAATTGCAATCCAGAAATTTAAAAGATTAAACTGTTTAGAAACGATTACATCATCAATGATGATTTTATACAAATATGGTTGAAGGGCTGTAAGTAACGATTGTATCAATGTAAAAACCACAGCCAGCAATATTTTAGATTTTTGATTGGAAGCCAAATTCAGTACTTTGAGCAATAGTTTCCATTGAGAAGATTTTTGTGACGTGGATGATTTAGACATTGGGGTGAATATTATGCAAATTTACGAGTTCTAATTGGTAAGCATCCTCCGTGTAACCGTGTTTTTGTGTAAAACTTTTGTATCTGTTGAATTTGGTGGTGCAAGCAGACTATAGCTATTATTGTAGTATGGTTCGACACATCGCAATTGCCGGTAATATAGGTGCAGGTAAAACTACATTAACTAATTTATTGGCAAAACATTACGATTGGGAAATTCAATTAGAAGATATGGATGAAAATCCGTACATCTCCGATTTTTATGAAGATATGCAGCGCTGGAGTTTTAATCTTCAAGTGTACTTTCTAAATACTCGTTGGCAACGTATTCAAGAAATTAGAAACGGAAAGAAAACCGTAATTCAGGATCGTACCATTTATGAGGATGCATACATATTTGCTCCAAATTTACATTCAATGGGATTGATGTCGAGCCGTGATTTTGAAAACTATACTCGTTTGTTTGAAAATATCAAACACCAAATCCAGCCACCTGATTTGCTTATTTATCTTAGGGCTGGAATACCTAAATTAGTAGACCAGATCCAAATGCGTGGAAGAGATTATGAAGATGCTATTCGTTTGGATTATTTGAAGCGCCTTAATGAACGCTATGAAGCTTGGATTGGAGAATACAAACTAGGTCCTTTGTTGGTATTTAACGTAGACGATATGAACTTTCAGGAAAATCCGGAAGATTTGTCGAAAATAATTACGCAAGTAGAGAGTACCTTGAACGGATTGTTCTAATTTCCGTAAATTAGCGGACTATGGTATTTGGACAACCTCATTTTCTTTGGGCTTTGGTCCTACTTCTGATACCTATTATTGTACATTTACTTCAGTTCAAAAAGCAAAATGTATTTTATTTTCCTGGCGTTTTTCGGTTGGTAGAAATACTCAAAGTTTCGGAACGCAAACGAAACATTAAACGTTGGCTAATTCTTGCATCCCGATTATTGGCTTTTCTTTTTTTGGTGCTCTATTTTGCTGATCCACAGTGGAAAAAAGAAACTCAATTAAGTTCAAGTTCATCTCCAAAATATATTGTTTTTATTGATGCTTCACCTTCTATGCACATCAATCAGAATGGTAGTATTCCATTGCAAGAGGCAAAGAATAAAGCGATTGAGTGGGTAAGCAGTTTGTCAGAAAATGCAGAAATCATGGTTGTGCATGATTTGAATAAAGCGTCAATAAATTCTTGGAATTCAAAAGCTAATTCAATCAATAAGATACGATCGATTCAAGGAATTACTTATCCATATTCCATCAAACAAATTTATCAAACACTTGAACCGATATTGAATTCAAATCATTTGAATTCAGCAAAATGGGTTGTTTTTACGGATGCCTATGTTGATTTTTTCGAGGGATTGAAAACGCTTCCTTCAAGCAATACGATCGTTTCCATTGTAAAGATTGCAAGCAAGAAAATTGAGAATTTTTCATTGGATACAGCATGTTTGAATTCTACAGGTCAGAAATTCAGAGTTAAAGTTTCTCGAAATAGTTTAAGTGATAATTCTACAGTGGTTAATCCAGAAGCCCAGAGTAGCTCAGCCATGGTGCTGAAATTAATTGCAGATAACAAAGTACAATCGATCCAAAATTTGGAATGGAAAGAAGATGAAATTTCAAAATGGTTGGAATTTGATATGATTCAATATCTTGAACAGGGATATAAATTTGAACTATCCAAAGATGAGTTTAATTCAGATAATGTCCTCTTTGCTCATTTCCCTAACAGGATTGCTCGAAAGGTGTTTTGGGCTGAAGGTTCTAGAATATCCTCTTTGGAAAAACTAATTAGAATTCAGCCTAATTATTTTGAAAAGAGAACTATCCAGGATGCCAATGGATTGGAAGAAGGTATATCGATGTTGTTCCCGTTGAAATCAATTCGTAATTGGGATCAAATTGAGCCTTGGGTAAAAAATGAAAATCGAATATTGATTTATCCAGAAAACGGTGGTTTAGACAAACTGTTTATGGGTAAATGGATAGATGCGAGGAACCAAGAATTACGCCTATCTTCTCAAGGTTTGAATGAACCATTATTCAGAAGTGCATTTGCTGACGAAATTAAAAGGGAAGTTCTATTACCAACTGTTGCACGTTATTTTCAGTTAGATGAAAAGGAAAAATCTAATATTCAAGTTCATTTAACTTTGAGCAATGGTGAACCATTTTTGATTTCTCGAAATATCAATTCAGGTACCGTATTTGTCGTATTAAGTGATTCGAAAAATGGATTAATGGATTTCGAAAGAAGCACCTGGTTTACTCCATTGTTATCTGAGTTATTATTAGACAGGAACAATGAGTTAGGTAGCATTTATGGGGAGATTTTTTCTTCTAAATCCCTTGTTTTGCCAACAAATACTGGGTTTGATTTGCAAAGGCCAGTAACTCTCAAGAACAATTCGGATTTTCAATTAACAACCGGATTACAGCTTTCTTCGGGTCGATTAGCTTTGGCAATGGATTTTGATCACAACGAATCGGGTTTTTTCGAGTTGCAGGACCAACAGCAAAAAATGATATTGGGGTTAAACATAACTAGGAGGGAAAAGAGCTTTGAATCCATAAATGAATCCATCAAATCGGAATTGAATCGAAGAAAGTGGAATTGGTATGATGCAAATAATAATGAATGGAGGAAACTAAGTGTAAACGATGTGAATTCATGGTTTGATTTTTTAGTGTATTTAATAATCCTGTTCTTTTTAACTGAAACGATTTTGATCATGCCTTGGTTTGCCCTAAAAGAAGTAAATTCGCAGAACCAATCATGAAGCAATCGTTACTGATTAGAAATGCAATCATTCTGGATTCGCAGAGCGAATGGAATGGAAAAAAAGTAGATATTTTTGTTGAAAATGGTCTAATCTCTTCTATTGGAGAAGGTCTTTCCGTAGAAACAGATCTTATTTATGATGCAAACAGCAGCACCATTACTCAGGGTTGGTTGGATCTATTTGGTATTTGTCCGGATCCAGGTGAAGAATTCAAGGAAACCCTTTCTTCGTATTCTCTCGCTGCACAACAAGGAGGTTTTACGCATGCTATAGCTTTGTGTGGATCACATCCCCAGCCATCAACAGCTGCTTCTATTCGAAGTATTTTGGATCGTCAGCGGTTGAATCAGGTGCAAATAATGGATGTAAACCAGAGTTTACATCCCCCGAGAGAAAAATTTAATTGTGAAATACTTCCATTGGGTTTGGCTTCAGAGGATGGAAAAGGGTTGGAGTTATCAGATATGTCTGAGCTAATTGATGCTGGCGCAATTGCTTTGTCAGATGGAATAAATGGGGGGATGAGTTCTGCCTATTTATCCAAGGCATTTGAATACGCGAAGATGCTAAATGCCACCATAATGGTGCATCCTTTTGATCGGAAGATGGTAAAAGGAGCTGAAATTCATGAGGGTATGGTTAGTGTGAATTTAGGAATGAAAGGTATTCCTGTTGCTGCTGAAACCAGTTCATTGTTTACCATAATTGAAATATCTGAATGGTTAGATACTCCAGTGGTAATTCAAGGAATAAGTTGTGCCCGTTCGGTTCAAATTATTCACGATGCAAAGAAAAGAGGAGTGAAAATAAAAGTGTTAGTTCCCGTTATAAATCTTCAATTCAATCATGAAGTACTTCAGGATTTTGATGAAACGTATAAGGTTTTACCTCCGTTACGAACGGAAGAAGATCGCTTAGCTCTTATCGAAGGTTTAATGAACGGAACAATCGACGGGGTTTTTAGTAATCATACTCCGGAAGATGTTGAGAATAAAAAACTGGAATTTGCGTATGCTCATTTTGGAGCGGCAACCTTACCAGCGTTTGCACATTTGGCGTTGAATGGCTTAAACAGTAAACAACAAGAAATTATGATTGAAGTGCTAACGCGAAGAAATAGAGAGGTTTTGGGATGGGAATGCAATAAATTCGAAGTTGGTCAACCTGCCAATTTTACTGTTTTTTCTAATACCAATAGCGTTTTAAAATCCAAATCATTAGCCTATAATGCCGTTTTAAAGAATTCGGAATGTTCCGTAACTGTACTTGCAACGGTATTAAACGGTCAACTAATTGAAAATAAATGACCATGAAACAACAAAACTTTATCGAATTTTTTAAGCGTCCATCGGTTTTTCACGGGATGCTTACCGGACTGTTGATTTTGGCAGCAAAATTCGTATTCTATGTTTCCCATCATTGGGAGTATGTTCATTCTCCTAGTTTTCCGTATTTGTCGTTTTTATTGATGGCTATTTCAATTTTTATGGCGGCTAATGCTGAAAAGAAGATTTTTGGTTCAACTTTTACCTATTGGAAAGCTTTTGTTTCCGGAGTAATCGTAATCTCTGCAACGGTAATTATTTCCTTATTGGCGGATCAAATTTTATATAGAATCATCGATACTTCATTGAAAGAGCAAACCATTGCAATTCAAATGGAGATGTTTCAAGAAGGAATAGCCAAGGTAAACGTATTTAGCAACGAACAAAAAGATCAGATGATTGAAGAAATCAAAAAAAGTGATCCTTCTTCATTTTATAACTTTTTTATGGGCATCGTGGTAAAAGTATTCTTTAATAGTTTGTTTTTACTCATCATTGCTTTGTTTACGCGACAAAAAGCCGATAAAAATCAGTGGTTGCACGAATGATTCAATTTAGGTGCTATCCAACAGTTTAAACCATGTCATTTATTAAGGAAATCCAAAGTCCTCAAAATGCCCGATTTAAATATTGGGTGCAACTTCTGGAAAAAAATAGAAGTCGCAAAAAAGAAGGTGTTTTTTTGTTGGAAGGTTTTAAAGAATTAGAATTAGCTCTTCGTTCGGGTTATGTAGTAAAGGAGATTATTTATTGTCCAGAACTAACATCCCCCGAAATAATTGAAGAATTTTTAATTCAATGGACAACAACCGGTCTTGCTTTGGACCGCATTGAGGTAACTCATGCATTATTCAAAGAAGTGGCTTATCGCAGCGATGTTTCTAATGTAGTAGCATTAATTGAACAAAAAGACCATAGAATTGAACGATTTGAATTGAAACCAACCGGTGTATATTTAGCGGTAGAATCGGTGGAAAAGCCCGGTAATTTGGGCGCAATTTTACGATCTGCTGATGCGTCAGGTATAGAAGGTGTGTTGGTTTGCGACGAACGCGTGGATATTTATCATCCCAATGTGCTGCGAAATAGTTTGGGATGTGCGCTAACGGTTCCGGTGGGCGTAGGTAATAATGAAAGTGTTTGGAAACGTATAGCTGAGGTAGGTTTGGAGTTAAAAACTACTTTTATGGAAAATTCAACATCCGTTTATGAGTCGAATATTCACCAAGGTTGTGTTTTGTTGGTAGGTACAGAGCACGATGGAGTATCGGAATTTTGGCGAAATAAAGGTTCCAACATTAATATCCCAATGATGGGAAAGATCGATAGCCTAAACGTATCTGTGGCTGCTTCAATTTTGATGTATGAGTCATTGAGACAGCGTAACTTCAAAAATTAATCTGCCGAATTTAAATCGCGATATCTGCGGTTTCATGAATAGATTGTTTATTTTTGGGGATGCAACTAACCGTTTTAGGTGCTGGAAGAAGTGCCGGATTTCTTATTGAATATTTGACAGAATTGGTCATCGAACGAAATTTCCCCTGGATTTGGGTAATTGATCGTGCTCCATTTTCTGGATTTTCAATGAAAGAAGAATTAAAAGAACACGTGAATTGGTTAGTGGCTGATTTAGATGATGATGCTTTTTTGGATAATTTAGTTGAAACGTCGGATATCGTAGTTAGTTTACTTCCAGTGGCTATGCATTTGAAGGTAGCAAAGTTGTGTTTGAAGCATGGAAAACATTTAGCTACAGCTTCTTATGTTTCTGATGGAATGAAAGCCTTGCATTCAGAAGCAGAATCCAAGGGATTGGTTTTTTTAAATGAGATGGGCTTGGACCCTGGGATAGACCACCTTTCATCGTCTGAAATGTTGAAGGAAATTAATCAATGGGGGGGAGAAGTAGCGGGTTATGAGAGTTACTGCGGTGGATTAGTGAACTCTGAGTCTGAAAAGAATCCGAATCCTTGGGGATATAAATTTTCTTGGAATCCGCGAAATGTGGTTTTAGCAGGTCAAGGAGGCGATAGCGTTTGGCTTCAAAACGGATCCGTATGTCGAGTGGAACCGTTGGATCTTTTTAAACATTCAAAAATCATTAAAATACCGGGAAGCAATGCCACTGAATTAGATGCTTATCCAAATCGTGATAGTTTGAATTATCGCGAAATTTACAAGCTTAACACGGCTAAAACCTTAGTAAGAGGTACTTTGCGTAGAACTGGGTATTGCGCTGCTTGGCAGTGTTTGGTGGATTCAGGGTTTACATCCCCTGAAAAAAATAGAGAAATTCAAGGTTCTCATTGGTTTTATAACATTACCGGTTTTAATAGATCTGAAGAATGGACGGCGGGATTGTTTGCTGCTCAAAAAATTGATGAACTCACTCGTTTTAAGTTGGACTTTTTAAGATTGGATGAAGGAATTCATCTTGAAAATGAAAGCAATGCGGATGTATTAGAACGAATATTGGTAGACAAATGGAGGTTGGAGGAATCCGATAGAGATGAAGTGATTATGTATCATTCTATCAAGTATTTGATGAATGAGCGGTGGTATAGAATGTCGAGTGTTATGACCTTGGTCGGTGAAGGTAACGGACGAACAGCCATGGCTAAGAGCGTTGGTATTACGTTAGCTTTAGGAGTTGAGTTGTTGATAAATAATGAGATAGCCCAGCGAGGTGTCGTTGTTCCTATTTTTCAGCCTTGGGGATTGAAAGTATTGGATAAATTAAAGAAATTTGGAATAGAATTTGAAGAGTTTATCGAATTAAATCCTCAATAAACCTAGTTTTTTCCACAATAAATGGGTGGAAGTATACAAATATTGTAATTTTGATCGACCATGAAAAAAATCATCTTCTCTCTAATCTGTATCATGTGCAGTATCCAAGCTGTTTCAGCCCAAAAAGATACTCTTTCACGCGATACTATTGTTTTTTCTAAACTTCTTGACGGACATAAAGCTCAGATGGAGGCAGTGGCATTTTCGAGTGATGGGAGTTGGATTGCTTCGGCAGGTTGGGATAATGAAGTTCGCTTATATAAGCTGGATTCCGTAAGTTTTGGTGTGTTTACTCGTTCTTTTGGGGGACACAGGGGAGCTATTACCACAATTGCAATCCAGCCAGGAAATAAGCATTTGGTTTCTGGATCACGCGACAATACATTTAATATTTATGATTTGCAGAGTGGCAAAATTGTATTTACGGGAAGGGATCATATTAGTGCTGTTACTCGTGTTTTATTTGACCCAAGTGGAAGGTATTTGATGACATCTTCTTTAGATAAAACCATTCGAATTTACGATATGGATAGTTTGAGTAATTATCGAAAGAAACCGGTGGTTATGACCTATTCTAGACCAATAAATGATTTTGCTTTGTCGCCAGCTAAGTTCAAATTCATGGTGGCATCAGATGCTTCCGTAGTAGAGCAAGTGGGTATGAATGGTAAAAGCAGTCGTGCATTCGCTGGTCACACTGCTAAAGTGAATTGTTTAGCTGTTTCCAATGATATGAAATGGATGGCAACAGGTAGTGATGATAAAATGATTCGTTTATGGAACCCCAAAACTGGATTGTTTGTAAAAGAATTATCGGGACATACTTGGAAGGTTACTTCTTTAAATTTCAGTTCGGATGGTCGATATTTGGTAAGTACCTGCAATAATGGAGAAGTGAAGATTTGGAATGTGGAGACGGGATTGGAGGTTGCAGAGTTGCCAAGTTCTGGTAATAATGCTCGCCAAGCAGTATTTGCACCGAATATGAAGTACATTGCATTGGCTACATTTCAAACAGGTACACTTTTTGGTGCCAATTTGTATAAAACTCCTTATGCCGTTTATGTAAAACCGGTTAAAGGTAAGGGTGCTCCTGCCAAAGGTGGAACTAATGGAAAGGGAAGTCCTGCAAAAAGTGGTTCTGCAGGAAACACTGTTAAAGGAAGTTCAACCAGCACTACTGGAAAAGGTACTACAGGAAAAAGCAATTCGGGATCGAACAGTGCTACCGTGAATAAGTCAGCTGCTGGTTCTACAAAGAAGAAATGATTGGAAGAGTTTGAATATTACAGATTAAAAGATATTGATATTATGAGTACTGAAAATAAGAATGGAGAAGCATTAAACAGTAGTAAAGCACCAGAGCCGGTTGGATTGTATCCACATGCTCGACGCGTAGGGAATTTGCTTTTTTTAAGTGGCGTGGGTCCAAGAGAAAAAGGTACAAAAAAGATTCCAGGAGTAGAATTAGATGATCTTGGGAATATAACAAGCTACGACATCGAAACTCAATGCAGAAGTGTGTTTCAGAATGTAAAATGGATTCTTGAAGATGCAGGTTCTTCTTGGGAGAATATTGTTGATGTAACCGTGTTTTTAACCAATATGAAGGATGATTTCAAAACATACAATCGTTTGTGGGCAGAGTACTTTGCTGAAAATCCTCCTTGCAGAACGACCATCGAAATTAACTGCTTGCCTACTCCAATTGCCATTGAATTGAAAGTAATTGCAACTATTTGATTGTAATTGAAAATCATATTGATGACTTTCTGTATTATTTGACTCATAATCGCCGTATGAGCCCGCATACTTGCAGGGCTTATGAAAGCGATTTAACCCAGTTCGTTGTTTTTCTAAACACCCTTGGATTAAAGGATGTTTCGTTGATTAAATCCATACACATTCGTTCTTGGGTAATGGACTTGATGAAGGCTGATGTAACTGCTAGGAGCGTGAATAGAAAGCTTTCTACCCTGAGAGCTTGGTTTAAGTTTTTGCGAAATCAACAGATCATAACTTCAGATCCTATGTCGAAGGTGATTTCACCTAAAACACCCAAGCATTTAGTTAAGGATATACCTGCTACAGATTTAAGAGATATGTTTGATCGGTTTTCTTGGGATGAAATGTCGGAAGGGAAACGAGATAAACTATTAATGTTAATGTTGTATACTACAGGTATGCGACTATCTGAATTGATACAATTAAAGTGGGCTGATGTAGATTTTTATCGAATGTCGTTGCGTGTATTAGGGAAGAGAAATAAAGTAAGAGAAATTCCATTACACGATGAATTGATGACTTTGTTGAAAGAGTTTTCGGATAGCAAAGAAGGTTTGATTTTTTACCGTGATTCAAGCAAAATGGAAGCTGCAATGTATCCGATGATGGTGTATAGAATTGTTAACCATTATCTGAAATTGTTTTCTCACGCTTCAAAAACGAGCCCACATGTATTGCGACATTCCTTTGCAACGCATATGTTGAATAATGGGGCAAATTTAATGGCTATTAAGGATTTGTTGGGACATGCTAATTTGTCAGCAACTCAAGTATACACAAAGAATTCATTTGATAAATTGAAGAAGATTCATCAGTTGCATCCTAGAAGGTAAAGGGTTGTGAGTTTAGAGTTGGAGTT
>CAYPYX010000048.1:0-1707 GCA_964415065.1 uncultured Rhizobium sp. | reverse complement strand
GAGTTTAGAGTTGGAGTTGTGAGTGGACCTTGAGTAAATATTCCAGAAGTATTAATTTGTAATTTTAGGGCAGTTGGAAGCAAGTGGAAGTATGTACTGAAAGTTAAAGTTTCAGAAGGAAGAGGGTGGTGAAACTTGAGAAAACTGAGTGAAATAACAAAAAAAGGCTGCAAGCGCAGCCTTTTTTTGTTATGCAGTAGAAGAGTCTACTGTTAGTAATAGATTTTTGGTTTATAAAACTGTACAAGAAACTGGTTTAAACTCGCTTTCGCAAAGATTAACCTTGGAATTCTTGTGACTGTAGTTTTTGCTTGTAAACCGCACGCAATTTTTGCATTCTTTTGGTGATGCAAGGTTTTTCGAAGGCTTGACGGCTACGCAATTCTTTTACTACTCCAGTTTTTTCAAATTTCTTTTTGAACTTTTTAAGTGCTTTTTCTAGCGACTCACTTTCTTTAACGTTTATTAAGAGCATGTCTTTTCTTGATTATTCGTTTTTTAGGATTGCAAATGTACGAAAATTTTCGAACAAAAACAATATTAATCTTTTAAAATAGCACGGCTGATTACCAGTTTTTGAATTTCGCTGGTACCTTCACCAATGGTACATAGTTTACAGTCGCGGTAGAACTTCTCTACAGGGAAATCTTTGGTGTATCCATATCCTCCAAAAATTTGAACAGCTTCATTTGCGCAATACACGCTCACTTCGGAAGCATAGTATTTCGCCATAGCGCTTACTTTGTTTACATTTAAGCCGTTGTTTTTTAAGTGACAGCTTTCTTGAATTAACAATTCTGCAGCTTCAATACGGGTAGCCATATCCGCCAATTTAAATGCAATTGCTTGGAACTGACTGATGGGTTTGCCGAATTGTTCTCTTTCTTTAGAATATTTAAGAGCTGCTTCATAAGCACCTTTAGCGATTCCTAGGCTTAAGGCTGCAATAGAAATTCTTCCACCATCGAGTACTTTCATCGCTTGAATGAAGCCATCGCCAATATTTCCCAGAATGTTTTCTTCGGGAACGCGACAATCTTCAAAAATCATTTCTGCAGTTTCGGAAGCACGCATTCCTAATTTATTTTCTTTTTTACCTCCTTTGAAACCAGGTGTTCCACGTTCTACTACAAAGGCAGTAATTCCGTGAGAATCCAACAAATCTCCAGTTCTAGCTAATACAACTGCGATATCACCAGTAATACCATGGGTGATCCAGTTTTTTGCTCCATTGAGGACCCATTCGTTACCGTCTTTTTTAGCTACGCATTTCATGCGCAGAGCATCGGAACCAGTATTGGCTTCAGTTAATCCCCAAGCACCAATCCATTCAGCTGTAGCTAGTTTAGGTAACCATCTCTTTTTTTGTTCTTCGTTTCCGAATTGCATGATATGACCTGTGCACAGGCTATTGTGCGCCGCCATACTCAAGCCAACGCTTCCACACACTTTAGCTAGTTCTTCAATACCAGCTGCATATTCGTAATATCCAAATCCTGAACCGTTGTATTGTTCAGGTACCAACATGCCCATCAAGCCTAGTTCACCTAAAGCTTTAAAGACATGAACTGGAAATGTTTGTGATTCATCCCATTCCATCATATCTGGACGGATGTGTTTTTCTGCAAAATCACGCACAGTTTGGCGAACCATGCTCACACTTTCATTTTCTTGGAAATTCATATTCAGCGCGAAATTAATGCACAA
>CAYPYX010000047.1:0-18063 GCA_964415065.1 uncultured Rhizobium sp. | reverse complement strand
CGGTTCTAACCAATGCAGATTTGGAGAAAATGGTGGATACCACCGATGAATGGATTCG
This sequence comes from uncultured Rhizobium sp., assembly GCA_964415065.1. Classification (GTDB taxonomy): domain Bacteria; phylum Bacteroidota; class Bacteroidia; order NS11-12g; family UBA955; genus VMCP01. Next base: position 18,005 of record CAYPYX010000047.1, on the reverse strand, counting down.
TTCACGCACCGGAATTCTGGAGCGAAGAATTTTAAAGGAAGAGGGCAAAGCTACATCGGATTTAGCAGTTAGAGCCATCTTACCTATGCTCGAGAAAAAAGGTATAGATCCATTAGATATTGAAGTCATTATTGTTGGTACTGTAACAGGTGACTATGTATTTCCATCAACAGCCAATGTAGTAGCAGATAAAATTGGTGCTAAAAATGCCTGGAGTTTTGATGTAAGCGCAGCTTGTTCTGGATTTCTTTATGCTTTAGAAACAGGATCTAAATTTATTGAGTCTGGAAGATACAAAAAAGTTTTGGTGGTGGGTGCAGATAAAATGAGTGCCATCATTGATTACACCGATCGTAATACGTGTATTATTTTTGGGGATGGCGCTGGTTGTGTGATGCTTGAACCGAATACAGAAGGTTATGGTGTCTTAGATTCCAAATTACACAGCGATGGTTCTGGACGTGAATTTTTGGTTCAAAAAGCCGGTGGATCTTTACTTCCTCCTTCTCATGAAACCATCGATCAGCGTTTACACTATGTATACCAAGAAGGTAAAACAGTTTTTAAATTTGCAGTTACCAACATGGCTGATGTTTCCTATGAGGTAATGCAACGAAATAATTTGACATCTGATGATGTTAATTGGTTGGTTCCGCATCAAGCGAACCTTCGTATTATCGATGCTACAGCGGATCGAATGGGATTAGACAAATCTAAAGTTTTAATCAATATCCAACGCTACGGAAACACCACAGCAGGTACCTTACCTTTGTGTTTGTTTGACTTTGAAAGTCAATTCAAGAAAGGAGATAATCTGATTTTAAGTACCTTTGGCGGAGGATTTACTTGGGGTGCGATTTACGTCAAGTGGGCTTATTAATTTATTTGTAGCCAAACAATTACATTCTGTTATTTGTAACCAAATAATTACAATCTTTAATTTATAGACCAATAATTGAACTCTGTGATTTGTAGCCAAATAATTACATTCTGTTATTTATAGACCAATAATTGAACTTGTAGCCAAATAGATGAACTCATTCATGAAGTGCACTATTGTAGCTTTGGTTTCTGAGATGAATTAATTTACTTTGATTAACGCTCCGTATATAAAATCTGCATTTTCTGAATATCCCCCGAAATAATTCTGCCAGATACATTGTAACTCAGAATGATTCTCAAGAAGTAATTCAATATTCTGTTCATTCTCCATAGCAAGAATTGAACACGTCAAGTAATAAATGTAGTACGTATCACTGTTACCCTGAGAAGATTTAATTTTCAGTACGTTTTCAATTATTTGATATTGTCTATTCGCAAAATCCTTAACCGATATCTCTTTTAAAAGTTCTTCTGCAGTTCTTCTCCAAGTACCACTACCAGTGCAAGGTAAATCAGCAATAATTAAATTGCACTCCAGTATATTAGAATCACTACATTCGAATGAATCATCTAATAAATTCAGTTGGATGGCCTTTGGTTGAATTAAACCTAGTAATTTATAGCGCTTTTTCAGATTATCAACTATTGTTTGACGAACATCTGAACAAATCCAATTTGATTGAAATAATACCTGCTTTATTAACGGATTTACTCGTTTAAAATGCTGTTCAAATTGAATTTGAAAGGATATACTTTTTCCTCCAGCACCTGAACAGCAATCCCATACCTTAAAGGATTGGAGTTTATCTTCTTTTCGAGGGATATTAAACGCCTGATTGGAGGAGTTTAGCGATTCGGATTTGAAGCGATGTGAATTCTGATTAATTTCAATGAAGTTGTTATCCGCATTATGTGAGTCCTGATTTGAGGAGATAGGTGATTCTAGATCTTTAGAATCAACATCGTATTTTTTTGAATCCTCCGTGACATGGATAATTTCTTTGCTCAAATAGTCCAACAGATATTGAATGCTTTGGGTAGAAGAACGATCTTGAATAATACCTAAACCATTATCAACCCAATCATTTACAGCTGAGTTGGGTGCGAATTCTTGATTAATTCCTGTATTTCTATCTAAATAAAAAACAGGGGCTTCTCGTTGAAACCACTTATTAAGTTTTGACACTTCAATATTCTTCGAAATCGAAGTTGAGTGCAAATTTTCATGATTTTTAGATTTACTGGGTAAGAAACCAAATGGTTCCTTTTTAGTTTGATTCATTGAGAACTGGAATGCATCGTAAGCATCCCAGATATAATTATCTTTTTCTAATTCGATCACCCAATCAACAATGGCTTGATTGAAGTGGGAAACTTTAATCGGATGGGATTCAATCAATTCCAGTTCTTCAAAATTGAAATCAATCAAATTAGCTTGAATGGTAGCAATTTTCTGGACATCAGAACTTATTCTTGGCTCAGTCCAAGCATTATCTTTATTAAATACCTCGGTTTCTTTATCAGAGTCTTTTTTTAAGCCCTTCTTCAAAGCAGAATAATTTAACTCAACTAAATTTAATTTTGAGATGGATTTAGGGTTAAATAAACATATGGGCCAAAAATAAGTAGGTAATTCACCAAAATGTATTTTCCATTGTTCAGAGAAATTAGAATACTCTTCGCGAAAATATTTGCCTAAAGTCCCGGCATTTTTAAGAATCAAATAACAGTACTTTTTATAATTTCTACGGTCTTTTGATCCCCATTGTTTATGGTTTCGAAAAACCTCTTTTAAATACACATGAAATGGTTTATCGAATAAATACGATCGAACTATTTCTACTGAGGTAGATATTTGTTTTTGAATGTAGGGGTTCTCCATGTAGGGAACATGATTATCGATACAAAATCTTTTCGTTTTCTTTGATTTGAATCAATCGAATACCCGTATTGAACCAACGATTTTCAGAAATCATTAGGGGTTTAATGGTATTAATAAGTCCTGTGTTTTCCGCATAGGGCATCATTTTTAGGAATTTGGGACCAAAAACCATTAAGTTACTACCAATAAATTTCATTTGATCGTATCCTTGAAATCCAAAACGACTTGATTCACCAGAAAAGCTATCTAAAAAGCGTCTTGAAAATTGTAAGGTAGATGAATCTTGATTAGAAATAAAATTAATGGAAGGATATAGATATTTGATTTCTTTAACTTCATCGGCTTTTGAATAATTCTCATACCATGCAAAATGACCGATAGCAAAGCAAGCTGGCTTGTTTTCAATCACTTTGTACTCCGCAATTTTAGGACCTTGAGATTCTAAAGCATTGATAAAAACAAAACTATCAGATTTAGCCAGGGCAGGGGTGAATGTTCCAGCAGCAAACTTATATAAATAAACAGCATTTTTACGCTTTTTACCTAACTGAGCTTGAAGTGTTTTGGCTTCTTTTAAAGAACTTTTGCTACCATCGTGAACAATGAAATATTTATGTCGTGGAAAACGAACGGCAATGCTTTCGCCTAAACCTCTTATTCTTAGTGAATCCGGTGAAAATAAATTTAGACTACTTATTTTCTTGGGCATGCTTAATGATCTAAGTGGTGAAACCCATAATAAGTTTGGATTCGTTAAGTTTTTAGAAAGAATATTTACATCCCTTTGAGAAATGGGTCCGATAAGAACATCCAGTGAATTAAACTCCGAACTTTTAGAAAGTTTCACTAAATCACTACTATCTTTCGATTGAATATCCCAAACATATACAGTAGATTTTAGTCCGTCGCGTTCTAAATCATCTAAGGCTAATTTTGCACCACTGTAGTAATCTAAAATAGCCTCTGCATTTTTATTTTGCGCATCACTTCCATCTGAAGAAAATGGTAACAAAATCCCAATTTTGTAGGTGTTTTGAACTTGTGCATTCAGCGAATTTATCGCTGAAAAAACCGACACCAAACTTAGACAAGAAACTATTTTAACTACTCTCATATTATTCCCATTCAATGGTTGCAGGTGGTTTGGAGCTAATATCGTATACAACTCGGTTGATGCCTCTAACTTGATTAATAATGGAGTTAGAAATGTCGGCAAGGATTTCATAGGGAAGATGAACCCAATCGGCTGTCATACCATCGGTACTACCAACTGCTCTTAGAGCAACTACTTGTTCATAGGTTCTTTCATCACCCATTACACCAACGCTATAAATTGGGAGTAATATGGTACCGGCCTGCCAAATTTTGTCGTACCAGCCATATTCACGCAGTTTTGCAATATAAATAGCATCCGCGTTTTGCAGAAGTTGTACTTTTTCGGGTGTAATGTCACCTAATATACGAATTCCTAATCCAGGACCTGGAAAAGGATGTCTTCCTAATAATGAATCCGATAATCCTATGGCTTTACCCACTCTTCGTACTTCATCTTTAAATAAGCTGCGTAGAGGCTCCACCACTTTTAAATGCATTTTTTCAGGCAGACCTCCTACATTATGATGACTCTTGATGGTTACAGATGGACCTTTAACACTCACACTTTCAATAACATCTGGATAAATTGTGCCTTGAGCTAACCATTTGGCATCATCGAATTTAGACGCTTCACGTTGAAATACTTCAATGAATACACGTCCAATCGTTTTACGTTTTGTTTCTGGATCCGAAATACCTTTTAATGCATCATAAAATTCTTGTGAAGCATCGATACCTATTACGTTTAAATTCAAATGTTTATATGAATCCTGAACTTCGATAAATTCGTTTTTACGCAATAATCCATTGTCAATGAATATACAAATCAATCGATGTCCAATAGCTTTGTTCAACAATGCGGCAGCCACAGTGGAGTCTACTCCACCAGATAAACCTAAAATAACTTTGTCAGTTTCGCCGATGGTTTCTTGCAATTTCAGAACCGTTTCATCGATAAAATGCCCTGGAGTCCAATCTCCTGTGCATTTACAAATTTTGTAAACAAAGTTTTTTAGTAATTCTAATCCCTCAGTGGAGTGATACACTTCAGGGTGAAATTGTATACCAAATACTGAATTCTCATATCCAGTTAATTCAAATCCAGCCACGGGAATGGAATGAGTAATAGCTATGATTTTTGCATTTTCTGGTAAAGAAGAAATAGTATCACCATGACTCATCCAAACCTGACTTTCATGATTCAAACCATCCAACAATTGATTGTATTCACCCGTTTGAATCATGGTAGCACGGCCATATTCTCGATGCTCAGACTTTCCTACTGATCCTCCTAAATTTTTGGCCATTAATTGAGCTCCATAACAAACTCCTAATACAGGCGCCTTTTGGAATAAATTTTCCAAATCAATTTGAGGGGCTCCGTCTTCATTCACTGAACAGGGACTTCCACTCAAAATGATGCCTTTAACGTCGGTAAATTCTTGTTCTGAATTGTATGGATGAATTTCACAATACACATTCAATTCTCTCAATCTTCTCGCAATAAGTTGCGTATATTGAGATCCAAAATCATAAATGAGGATTTTTTCGGTCATTGGTACTGCAAAAATAGTTGAAAATAGGCGGATTATTGGGAAAATCCGATTTAAATCATTCCATTTTCTACCAATTTTTGTTTCAAGAAGTGAAATGCACTATTGGTTGCTCTTTCCATAAATTGAATTCGATTGCCCCTTACATGGAATTTCTTTGACCAGGTTTGATCTTTAATTCGAACACCAATGTATACAAGTCCCACCGGTTTGTCAGAAGTTCCGCCATTTGGACCTGCAATTCCAGTAGTAGAAATGCCCACATCAACACCTAATTTTTCACAAACCCCGTTTACCATGGATGCAGCTACTTGTTCACTTACAGCACCAAAATCATTTATTTCTTGTTGGGGGACGTTTAATTGCTGGATTTTTACCTGATTGTGGTAACTGAGAATACTTCCCCAGAAAACCTCAGAAGCTCCTGAAACTTGTACCAGTTGGTTGGCTACAAATCCACCAGTGCAACTTTCGGCGGTTCCAATTGTGAGTCCCTTTTCTTTAAGTTGTTGAATTAGGAATTGAGCAGGACTTACATCCCCAATAGCAAAAACTTTGTTACCCAAAATCTGTAGTAACTGTTGCCAAATGGTTTCAAATTCATCATCACTTAACGATGAATCTACCTGATTTAATCGAAGTTTAACGGAATTTTGATTAGGCAGATAGGCGAGTGCACATTTTCCGAGAATAGAGGATTCGAATTCTTCCAATAATCGACTTAAACTGCTTTCTGGTTCCATCAAAGTAACTAAAGTTTTTCTCTTCAGAGGAGGAATTTGAAATTCCTGTTCAATCAAAGGAAGCAATGACTTTTCCAAAATATATTCAACCTCTGAAGGCACACCCGGCATGGAGGCAATCCATTTACCGTCTTGTTTGAACAACATTCCCGGTGCGGTTCCCACTTCATTGAATAAAGTAATGCAGGAATCGGGTAGTTCTGCTTGCATTTTGTTGATATCAAGCAGTTCTCTTCCTCGGTTTTTAAATATTTCAGCTAGGTGATTCAAAACCGATTCATCGGTACGCCACTGGCAGCCAAAATATTCTGCTAGCGTATATTTGGTAATATCGTCTTTGGTAGGACCTAGTCCTCCAGTAATGATGGTGAGGTCACTTCTTTTTAGTGCTTCATTCAAAGCATAAATTATAGCTTCTTTTTTATCGGAAATTGCCGATTTATATATGGTTTCAAAGCCCAAATTGGATAATTGCCTAGAAATATAAACGGAATTCGTATCGATGGTTTGACCTATGAGTAGTTCATCGCCAATAGTAATGATCTCAACTTTCATTCTTTTGCAAAATTCAATAATAAATGTCAATTTATTTCAAAAGGAACAAGGAACTTTACATTAAGTTTGCATTGGAATGTCGTTGATTGAAAATAGTATTATTATCTATACGGATGGGGCTGCTTTAGGAAATCCGGGACCAGGAGGATATGGTGTTGTGATGATGTACCGATCTCACCGAAAAGAACTTTCCGGTGGATTTAGAAATACGACCAACAATCGTATGGAATTACTTGCAGTGATTATGGCCTTAAGGCAAATCAATAACCGTGAAATTCCGGTACATATTTATACAGATAGCCAATACGTTTGCAACGCTATCGAAAAAGGATGGCTAAACAATTGGGTTAAAAAGAACTTTGCTAAAGTCAAGAATCCAGATCTATGGAAAATGTATATCGAAGCACAAAGAGGATTCAACATTCAATTTCATTGGGTGAAAGGACATGCTGGAATAGTGGAAAATGAGCGTTGCGATGTACTAGCAACTACTGCTGCAAAAAACAATCCAACTCAAATAGATTCGTATTTTGAAAGTCTTCCCAAAGAATAATAATTAGATTCCAATCACAAACCCAATAGTTCTTTGGCAGTATTTCGAGCAGAATCAGAAATAGTATCTCCAGACAGCATACTTGCAATACTTTCAATTCTTTCAGAATCGGATAAATAACTTACATCCGTAATGGTTTTTCCTTCTTGTATTGCTTTCTTAACGAATAATTGCTGATTTCCACAACTTGCTACTTGAGGCAAATGCGTTATACACACTACTTGGTGACTATTGCCTAATTCTTTGAATATTTTACCCATTTTCCCCGCAACCTCTCCACTTATACCAGTATCTGCTTCGTCGTATATCAGTGTTGGAAGATTTTTCTTTTTAGCAACAATACTGCGAATTGCAAAGTTCAATCTGGAAATCTCACCACCTGATGCTACTTGTCCAACAGGCATCATAGGTGATCCTAAGTTGGCGGAAAACAGCAGCTGCACTTCATCGCAACCAGATTCCGATAATTTCTCGTAATCAGAGTGCACTTCGAAAGCTAATTTAGCATGATTTAATCCTAAATTCTGCAATATACTAAATGCTTTATCTTCAATTACCGATGCACTTTCTTTTCGCATTTCTGTTAGCTTTTTCGCTAATTCAATACATTGAAATCTCGACTTTTCACAAGCATTTTGGAGCTGAATTATTTGATTTTCAAGTTCAGATACATCCAATAATTCACTAGATAATCGTTGCTCTATTTCCGAAAGTTGTTGAATGGTTTCTACCTGATGCTTTTTAAGTAAGTTTTGTATTTTAGATTGACGTTGATTCAAGAATTCTAATTTCTGAGGGTCTTCTTCTATTTTTTCAGCATATCCCCACAAATCATTATTTAATTCTTTCAATTCAATGCTTGTTGAATCGATTCGTTCATAAAAAGATGCAATCTCTGGATTGATGTCTTTTAGTACCTTCAATTGGTTCTTTATGGAATTTAAACCATTCAGAATTCCTGTTTGGTCACTATCCAACAATCCAATGGAATAATTGAAAGCAGTTTTAATCTTTTCAACCTGCGACAGTAATTCAATTTCTTGGTCTAAATGTTGATCCAATTCAATATTCAAACTTAACTGACTCAATTCATTCAATAAAAACTCGTTGTAATCTTTGTTTTTGATTAGTTCTGATTTTTCAAGCTGTTTTTTATCTAATTGAAGAACTGTTTTCTTGTATTCGCTGTATGCTTGTTGGTATTCCGATAAATTGGGTTGATCTGCAAAATGAAAATCCAATAATTTTCTTTGTTCTACGGTTTGAGTTACCATCAAATTGGCATGTTGAGTTTGTATTTCAACTAATAAAGTGCCAATCAATTTTAAATCGGTTAAGTTTACAGGAGTATCATTGATAAAGGCCCGAGATTTTCCTGTGTGATGAATTTCCCTTCGTAAAATACACGTGCTTTCATAATCTATTCCCAGAGATTCAAAAACGGATTCCAATCCTAAATTCGTTACCTCAAAATTCGCTTCAATTACACATTTTGTTTCTCCCGTTGAAATTTCGGAACTATCGGCACGCTGCCCGAGAATTAAACCAATTGCACCCAATAATATACTTTTCCCCGCACCAGTTTCACCGGTTACCGTCGTTAATCCCTCAGAAAAATCGAGATCTAACGATTTAATTAATGCATAGTTTCTTATTAATAGGTGTTTTAACATGGAGAATATTTATTGAATAACTGAATCTAAGTTAATGATGGTATTTATTGAAAATGATGAGAATAAATCAAAAAAAACTGCGTACAGATTTTGAAATCAATTACGTTTGGTTGAAAATTAAAATCTTACCTCGTCAAAATATCATTCATGATCCATAACTTTTGATTGATATCTTTTTTATCATAGATAGCTTGTTGGAAGGGTGTAAATACAACTTCGTTATTTATAATACCAACAGCCACACCTTTCGTTCCTTCTTTCAGTGCCTTTACCGCGTGAGCTCCTAATCGTGAAGCCAAAATACGGTCGTTTGCCGTAGGTTTTCCACCGCGTTGTATATGCCCTAAAACAGTTACACGGCTATCACAATCCGGAAATTTGTCTTGAAACTTCTTGGCTATATCAAATGCGCGTCCTTCTTGTTCGCCTTCAGCAACTACAAAAATGGAAAACTGTTTTGTCCTCGATTTTTGTTCATAAAATTTCATAATTTCCTCAAACTCATTTTCTTTTTCAGGGATGAAAATTCCTTCTGCACCGCCAGCAATTCCCGCGTTCAATGCAATGTGTCCAGAATGACGTCCCATTACTTCAATAAAAAACACTCGATTATGTGCATCTGCCGTATCGCGTATTTTATCGATAGCATCCATGGCTGTATTGATTGCAGTATCGTACCCGATGGTGTAATCGGTACCTGCGAGGTCGTTATCGATTGTGCCCGGACAACCAATAGCAGGAATGCCAAATTCTTCATAAAATTTCATGGCACCGGTGTAGGTTCCATTCCCACCAATACAAACGAGGCCTTCAATTCCGTGACTTTGGAGATTTTCAAACGCTTTTTTACGTCCTTCGGGGGACATAAACTCTTTGGATCGAGCTGTTTTCAATATGGTACCCCCGTATTGAATAATATTTGCCACACTCGAAGCAGACATGGGGTGAATATCATTTTCAATCATACCTTGATATCCACCGTGAATACCAAAAACTTCTAAGTTAAAATGTACACTAGCGCGCACCACTGCACGAATGCAAGCATTCATGCCAGGAGCATCTCCTCCGGAAGTAAAAACAGCTATACGTTTCACAACTTCAAAGTAAATAAAAAACCCCCGATATATTCGGGGGTTTTGCATATTTTACAAATAATTTAATCAATATCTGAACAAACTGAACATTAAAATCAAGTTCAGTTTAAGTGGATGTTGATGTATTATTTTATTACACCACGGAAATCAAATTGTGCGTAATCGTTGTTGTTTCCAACAGCGGGTAAATCAACTACATTGGTAATTTTTACAATGAATAAGTTGAAATCTAGTGCTTGACCAGAGCGAATTAAAATCACATCGTCTTTTGCAACAGTAATGGTTTCAGTCATTTTAGTTTTGTTTGCTTTCCAAAGATTGAACAAGTAAGTAGTTGAACTCGCATTATTCCAATCGTTTGCAGTAACTTTCACGAATGTAGAACCGTTACCGCTTTTCCATGTTTTTGACCATTGTTGAGCTGAAGATAAGGTTGCATCTAGAATGTCTTTGTTGGTTAAAGCACCACCAGGCAACAAAGGTTGTGCAGTAGATAAATCAAACGCAGTGTACATACCTGCAGAAGCTGCATTGTATACTTGGAAACCACTTTGACCGTCTAATGATCCTTGAATTGGTAATACACTCAAAGTAACAGAAGTCGAAGCAGATTCACCGTTTGCGTCATTCGCTGTGAACGTATATTTAACGTCATCGCCAGGAGATCCAACTGCTTTAAGGTTACGTACAAAAGCAATGTCTTTTGTTGTTAACGCCGTGTCAACAATGGTTTGTGTTTTGCCGCCAAAAGATGCAGTAATTACAATGTTCTTCATTGCTGTAGAACCTGCAGTTGCCTTAACGCTAAATTTAATCGCAGTTCCAACAATAACGTCTTGATTTGCAGTGATTCCATCAGATTGAAGACTGATGCTTGGCTTAGGAGCTTCTTCTGTTCCACAAGATCCCAAAAAAGCCAAAATGGGAAGTGCCAATGCCAATGTAATGATTCTTAATTTCATATTTTTTATATTGTGTGATTCGCAAATTTAAACAATTCATCAATATAACAAATACTTCTTTTTATCCTCTGTTGGATACGTATGTCAATTTGTCGTTAATTTATCAACAAGACTGACAAAATGAGTAAAACTGAGCTTTACTTTTTGATTAGCGGTTGTAATTGACATATTTGATAGCGAGATTTGTGAAATACATACTTTTGGCATACCAATTGATTAAAGAAGGAGCGATGTTTACGAAAAAAACTCAGATTTTAGGTTTTAATAACGACGAAGATAATGTGGATGAATCACCTGAATTTCTACCATTGTTTTCAAAACAAGACGAGGATGAAAGCAACAAAATGGATGTTCCAGAAGAATTGCCACTGCTCGCTATAAAGAATACGGTATTGTTTCCCGGTGTTATATTTCCTATAACTGTAGGACGAGATAAATCCATTAAACTGGTTAAGGATGCTAATAAAGGTGACAAAACCATCGCGGTTATTTCCCAAAAAAATGCGGAAGTAGAAGATCCTAAAGTAGATGATATTTATGGTGTAGGCGTTTTAGCTAAAATAATCAAGGTGATGCGCTTACCAGATGGTTCAACTACCGTAATTATACAAGGAAAACGACGAATAAAAGTGGGAGAAGTTACCGCTGAGGAACCCTATTTAAGAGCAAAAGTTTATTCTGAGCCGGATATCAAATTTAAAGAAGACAAAGAATACAAGGCAATTATTTCTTCGATTCGAGACATTTCCAATTCCATCATTAACTTATCTCCCAATATTCCTACAGAGGCAAATATTGCATTAAAAAATATTGATTCCAGTGTGTTTTTAATTCATTTTGTGGCTTCCAATTTGAATATTACTGTTGCCGAAAAACAAGAGATATTAGAAGAATTGGATCCCAAGAAAAGAGGAGAAAAAATCCTTCAGTACGTAACTACTGAGTTGCAAATGTTGGAATTAAAAGATCAAATCCAAAATCGAGTGCGAGTGGATATGGATCGTCAACAACGTGAGTATTTTTTACATCAACAAATTCGGGCTATTCAAGAAGAATTAGGAGCAGACTCTCCAGATAAGGAAATTCAAAATCTGAGAGAGAAAGGAGCCGATAAAAAGTGGAACAAAGAAATTCAAGATCATTTCAATAAAGAACTGGAACGGTTGAGTCGCGTAAACCCGGCTTCACCCGATTATTCAGTAGGATTGAATTATGTTCAATTATTGTTAGAACTACCTTGGAACGAGTATACTTCTGATAATTTCGATCTTGAGAACGCCACTGAAGTTTTGAATGAAGATCATTTTGGCTTAGAAAAAGTTAAAAAAAGGATTTTGGAATATTTGGCTGTATTGAAGTTAAAAGGCGATATGAAAAGTCCTATCATCTGTTTGTATGGACCTCCGGGTGTGGGTAAAACCTCACTAGGTAAGAGTATTGCTCGAGCTTTAGGAAGAAAATATGTGAGAATGAGTTTAGGTGGATTGCACGATGAATCTGAAATACGTGGACACCGAAAAACATACATTGGTGCCATGCCGGGTAGAATTGTACAGTCTCTCAAAAAAGTGGGAACTTCCAACCCTGTATTTGTTCTTGATGAAATTGACAAGTTGGGCAGAGATTTCCGCGGAGATCCAAGTTCCGCTTTATTAGAAGTTTTAGATCCTGAACAAAACACAACTTTCTATGATAATTACTTAGAATTGGATTACGATTTAAGTAAGGTACTGTTTATCGCCACAGCAAACTCATTAGATACCATACAACCTGCGCTGTTAGATCGAATGGAAATAATTGATGTGAGTGGATATTCCATGGAAGAAAAAATGGAAATTGCCAAGAAATATTTAATCCCCAAACAACGTGAAGCTCATGGATTAAAATCCAATCAATTAAAATTAAATGACGACGCTTTGTGGGATATAATTGAACAATACACTCGTGAAAGTGGAGTTAGGGGTCTTGAGAAAAAGATTGCGGGTATAGCTCGTGCAGTTGCTAATAAAGTGGCACGAGGTGACAGCGGAAGAAAAAACATTACCAAAAAAGAAATTGAAGAAATTCTAGGTTCCGAGAAAATGGAACCTGAAATGTATGAAAATAATAAGTATGCTGGAGTTGTTACTGGTTTAGCATGGAGTCCTATGGGCGGGTCAGTGCTATTTGTGGAAAGTACCCTATTCCCCGGAAAAGGAGAGATGAAAGTAACCGGACAACTAGGTGATGTGATGAAGGAAAGCGTTAGTTTGGCTCAAACGTTTTTGAAAGCTCATGCGGATTATTTGGATTTAAATCCCGAAATTTTTAATCACTGGAATGCACACGTGCATTTCCCTGCGGGTTCAATCCCTAAAGACGGTCCTTCTGCAGGAATTACCATATTAACTTCTTTGGCTTCCTTATTTACACAAAGAAAAGTTAAATCTCACCTGGCAATGTCTGGAGAAATTACCCTGAGAGGAAAAGTGTTGCCTGTGGGAGGAATTAAAGAGAAAATACTTGCTGCAAAACGTGCAGGAATTAAAGAAGTGATATTGTGCAAGCAGAATGAAAAAGATGTAAACGATATTAACCCCAGTTATATCGAAGGATTACAATTTCATTTTGTTCAAAACATGTTTGAGGTTTTGGACATTGCTTTAACTTCAGAAAAAGTGAAAAATCCTTTAGACGTTAATTTACCTTTAAAACAAAATACCAACAAATAGTGTACATTTGATTATGATACTTCAAAAAATTTGGAACTATTTGACTTTTAAGAAAGAAAAAGGTTCAAAATCTAATTTTAATCTGAAAATGATGCATGGCATAAACAAGATTTCTTTATTCATGTTTTTAATTGCCATAGTCGTTATGTTGGTTAGATTTTGCAAATAAATATAGCTTAATTGGTTTTTTGCGATTGTATGAGAATGCGTGTTTTACTTTTGTTATTTTTATTTTTCGGGGGAAGTTATCTCGGAGCTCAAATCGAGAGATCAAATAAAAACATGCATGATAAAAATCCTAAAAATGCAGTAACTTTCCAATTATCCAAAACAGCATCAGACGATGAAAACAGTCGTTCCATGGGAATGGTACTTGTATTTGAGTTGAGCGGCGATGTAATTCAACGCTCATTGGATCAAGTATCTGGCGACCCTATGAGTTGGACTGAGGATACATTTTCATATACATTACTTCAAAATAGTGGGCTGGATAAACAGAATTTGGGAAAAAAGGAGTGGGACAAGAGTATTGCTCGTTTTTCCGGAGATAATACTCAATACAACAGTAAGTTTATTCGTATAAAATTTCCCGAAACCTCCCAAAAATCGATTTCAAAAAATGATTCACGTTTACATTACGGGTTTGTTTTTAATGAACATCGAAAAAATCCGATTGAGCCTTTAAATACACTTTTCATTATAGAAGATTTTTACACTACCAACCGCACCACACGGATTTGGTTGGATTACAATAATAACTTTGATTTAACAGACGATACAGTATTTCAATGGAAATATCCCGCACAAGCATTTACCATTCCATTCCCAGAGTTACAGTCATCATCGAAATTACGAATTGCTAAATTTCCATATTATAAATTTCGACAGTTTTCATCCATGCAGGATACTGCGATGCAATGGTTAAGTAATGGTAGAACATTTGTTGGCAGCAGAGAATGCCTAAAATCAGTACGGGAAAATATACTTTACAACGAAGTTTACATAGGAATAGACACGATAAAAATAGGATTACAGGATGTTAATTTAAACGGCACTGTGTCAGATATTGGGATTGATCGAATTGTGATTTCCAATCAAAATAGCACTGAGTTTTCAGCTTCATTGTCGCAAGTTTTAAATAAAGAAAACTACGTTGTTTGGATGGGTAAAATGTATCAAGTACAGCCTTCATTTGATACGATAGAAAATATATCATTGCAATTGACGCCAAGTTATTCGAAAAAACATGCGAATTCATTGATTTTAGAACAAAAATTTCCCCGCTTTCGTTTCGAATCCATTGAAAAGAAAAAAGCAAAATTTAAGCCGTTTAACAATCAGGAAGTTTCGAATACAACTATTGTTAAACCTAAGAAATCAAAAAAACAGAAGAATCCTTGTCGTTCTGTTCGTAAAATAAAAGCGAGTTCAAAATTAGTTTATGTTTGGAGTGCAGAAAATGAACAGTTTATTAATGATAGTTTGGAGCTACATCATTTTGCACGAGTTCATCCAGAAATTCAATTAATTATGTTGAATTTTGGAGGAAGTTCTAAATATCTTTCTTCCTACAATAACCGATATCAAATCGAATCTATACAAGGGATATTAACATCAAAAAATGTTAAAAAAATGAAATTACAATCCATGCCACAGTATTTTTTATTAGATAAAAAAAATCGAATAAAATTCATTGGACATTCTATTTATCAGCTCAATGGATTGAATCTAAATTAAACAAAAGCGTTCATTTTTCGGATTACTGAACGAAAATTCTTATTATTGCAAGATTAATTATTCACATGAAAAGAACAGGGATTATTGTTGTGTTGATTATCTTGTTGATTTTATCAGCTGGAACCAACACGTATTTGTACATGAATAGCAACGATGCCGTAGCTAAAAAGCAATTGGAATTGGTTGCAGTTCGTGATTCTTTGCAAAAAGAATTATTACGAATTGAGGATTCTTTGAACTCAGTTGTAATGAGTTTCCAAATGGAAAACGATTCATTAGTTAATAAGATTTCTGAATTAGAAAGCGATAAAAATCCAAAGATATTAGCTGCATATCGAGAAATAAACCGCTTAAGACGTCAATTAATAAACGGTGTTTCAGGTGGAGAGTCTGATAATTCAAGTTCAGCCGGTGGTAAAAATGTTGACTTGACAGCACTTCGTAAGCAATTGTCGGATGCTAAAAATCGCATCAAGGAATTGGTAGCTCAAGTAGATTCACTTACTACACAAAAAAATCAATTGGTGGCAGATGTTGAAGTTGCTAGAAATGAAAAAGAAGCTGTCACCGCAGAAAACGTAGAATTGAAAGAACGTTTGGAGAAAGGTGCAATGCCTCAATTTGGAACATTAATAACCTCGGCATTTGACGATGCAAAAAAATTAACAACCAAAGCAAAATCAATCGATCGTTTTACAATTACTTTTGATGTTTTAGAAAACCCGATGGTTACTACGGTTGTAGAAGAAGAAGTTACCATTCGTTTGATTGATCCAGATGGAGGAGTGTTATCGGTTACAAACAAATCACTCCAAGACAAGTCTAAAGTTTATTCTTTGAAAAATGCAATAACTTTTGATGGTGCATTGCAGAAAGTAAAATGGTCTTTCCCTCCAAAAGGTACATTGAAGGGTAAGTTGAAAAAAGGTAAATACATTACTGAATTGTGGACTCGTGATTTATTACGTCAGAAAAACACATTCGAATTAAAATAAATTTTACCCTGACATATATTAAACGGGTTATTGGATATGAAATTTCCTAAGAAGCACCTGTTAACATTTCTGATTCTATTGGGAATGTTGGCAGGTGTTGCTGTTGGTGAATGGGTGTATTTATCAGCAAGCTCAGATTTCGCTTCTAGTTTTGCGCAAAATGTAAAACTTCTTACAACCATTTTTTTGCGCTTAATTCAAATGATTTTAGCACCTTTGGTGTTGAGTACATTAATTGTTGGTATCGCTAAAATGGGCGATATTAAAGCTGTAGGACGTGTTGGCGGAAAAAGTATGTTATGGTTCTTTTCGGCTAGTTTGATTAGTTTATTTCTAGGATTAGTTTTAGTTAATTTTTTTGAACCAGGAGTGGGCATTAAACTCAATAATGTTGACACTCAAAGCGCATCCGAATTAGTTCAATCTACTCACGGTTTTAGTATTGAACAATTCATCCAACATGTTTTCCCCAAAAGTATCGTTTTGGCAATGGCAGAAAATGAAATTCTGCAAATTGTGGTTTTTAGTATACTATTCGGTCTGGCAATGACCAGTATGGGTGAAAAAGCAAAACCCTTAATTCATGCTCTGGATGTTGTTGGGCATATTAGTCTGAAAATGGTTACTTACATAATGTGGGTGGCTCCTTTAGGCGTTTTTGGAGGTGTAGCGGCTATTGTTTCTAAGAAAGGTCTTGGCGTGTTAAAAATTTATGGAACCTATATTGGTAGCTTCTATACAGGTTTAGCCGTGTTGTGGGCTGTTTTATTGTTAGTTGGTTTTTTAATTTTAGGTAAACGACTGAAAGAGTTATTGAAAAGAATTCAACAGCCATTGATTATCGCCTTTAGTACTACCAGTTCTGAATCTGTTTTTCCTAAATTAACAGAAGAATTAGAACGCTTCGGGAACAAACCTGCTATTGTCAATTTTGTTCTACCATTAGGTTATAGTTTCAATTTAGATGGATCGATGATGTATATGACGTTTGCAAGCATTTTTATTGCTCAAGCTTACGATATTCCGTTGG
Source organism: uncultured Rhizobium sp. (assembly GCA_964415065.1). GTDB lineage: Bacteria > Bacteroidota > Bacteroidia > NS11-12g > UBA955 > VMCP01. The sequence continues at coordinate 540 of CAYPYX010000047.1, read as the reverse complement.
ATTTGGGAACTCAAATAACCATGCTCTTTGTATTGATGTTAACGTCAAAAGGAATTGCAGGTGTTCCTCGAGCTAGTTTGGTGGTAGTAACTGCAACTTGTGCTATGTTTAACATACCACCTGAAGGTATTGCATTAATCTTACCTATAGATCATTTTTGCGATATGGGACGCAGTATGACCAATGTTCTAGGAAATGCATTAGCTACTTCTGCTGTGAATAAGTGGGAGACGAAATCCTAGTTGATTTTTTATACATTCTATAAACAAGAAAGGCTGCCTAACAGGCAGCCTTTCTTGTTATTTTAACTATTGTTGAACTATTCGTTTTAACTATTTTATCCCAATTACTGTATTTGAACTAAATAATTTAAATCTATTGAAGTTCTAAGTAGTAGTTTGAATTTATTCGGGTTATTAGTTCAGTTTAATAGTTCAATTAAATAGTAGACCTATTTAATTGAACTATAATTGTGAATTAATTTTTCTTACTTGGACGTAACTCCTTGTCCGGATCGTATGAAACTCCAAACATTTTATA
>CAYPYX010000046.1:0-18725 GCA_964415065.1 uncultured Rhizobium sp. | reverse complement strand
GATGCCGATATGAGCAACGTTAAATTCATGCTTCGTTTAGGAAAATAATAAAAACAACCATGGCCGGAGCTTAAAAGTGCTTGTGCCGCTCAAGCCATTAAACTAATAATACTATGCCAAGATCAGTCAATCATGCAGCCAGTAAGGCTCGTAGAAAAAAGACCCTGAAGTTAGCCAAAGGTTACTTCGGTAGAAGAAAAAATGTTTGGACCGTTGCTAAAAACGCGGTTGAAAAAGGTTTGGTTTACGCTTATCGCGACCGTCGCGCTAAGAAACGTGAGTTCCGTGCACTGTGGATCATGCGTATCAATGCCGCTTGTCGTGAATTAGGAGTAAGCTATTCTCAGTTTATGGGAAAATTGAATGCTAGCGAATTGGATTTCAATCGTAAGGTTCTTGCAGATTTAGCTGCAAACGATCCAGTAGCTTTCAAAGCGATCTTCGATCAAATCATGAAAGGTTAATTCCTTTCTGTTGAAATATCAAAAAGACCATCGTTTATCGATGGTCTTTTTTTATTCATATAATTTTCGAACTCCAAACAACTTCTATTCGTTAATTTCGTCATTATTAAAGTTAGAAACATCTAAATAATATTTTTATTTAACTCAGATAATTAGTTAATCCTTGTTTCTCCTCGAATAAACAATAGTTAGCAATCCAAGTGTATACACATCCATGAAGTCCATTAAATCCGCATTATTAATTACCGCTTACCTGATTTTGTGCTCCTTACAAACCGGTTTCGCTCAAATTGTAAATACACGTCCCTCCGAATTGCCTGATTCTCTTAAACAAGAAGACCCGGAATGGGTGATTTTTACCAGCGATTTTAATGCACTTAAATCGTTTACCTATCAACGTATTACACAACAATATTTAACCAATGAAAATCAGTATTATCTGGATACCAAAATCGATACTGCATATTTGATTTTCAAAGAAGATAGCATTAGATCCAATACCTACCATGCCCAATATTATGCTGATCCTCAGGGAACGAAACCCTTTTTAAAAGGTTCCAAAATGGAACGATTACCGCTTCATATTGAATTGGATAATCAAGGTAAAGTTAAGCAACTGGTGAATTGGAAAATGTACCGCGATGAATTTATGCTAGGATTGTCGGCCCAAGTGAAATCGAATCTCATCAATTCAACTTTATTTAACGAGAAGAAAGAAGAATTGAATAACGAAGAAGTGATTCGATCGATGGTAATGGAAGATTTGCTGTATCTTTTTGGTTTTTATGGGGATACGCTCAATATGAATGCAGAATATTTACGGGTTAAGCGAATGACCAGTCCCTTTTCTAATGAAAACTTAGAGGTTTTGGGAAACCTAAAATTGGAATATCCATACGGTTCAAAAAATACCATAAAATTATCGGCGCAAAACAAAGCGGGTGCATTGGATAAACAAAAGTTGTTACAAGAGTGCGTTCAATATTATAAGTCTCGAAACCCAGATAATATGTCGAGAACCGAAATTACCAATGTCAACTTGAATTCAGAACAAGAGTATCGATACAACGTTAAAGGTAATATTATGGTAGTAGCCACGTTTTCGGATGTTTTAGTGGTGAACTGGCAATCTAGAGGCAACATCCGTTCATTTGTATTTTACGACTACAAAGAAAAAACCGAGGCAGAGCGTTTGGCATCCTCAAAAAAAACAAATGGTGTAACTCAAAAAAATAATACACCATCGAAGTCGACGAAAACCTCTTCAAAAACAAATAAAAAATCCACTAAAAGTCCTAAGAAGTAACTGTACCTAAGTGAGTACGGTGTTAATTAATTTAAATATAAACTTACTGTTACGTAATTAATTGGGTTCATTTAGAATTAAAAATGTTTCAAACCCAGTTTGAATCAATCCTTTTTGTAGGATGTTTCCGAAGTATATAAATAAATAGTCTTACTGGGTGTTTTTTAATCAATATTTAGATGTAAGTAGTTTAAAATCAGAAATATGGATTCTGTTTAGCTCCAATGTTAACATATTGTTAATTTTGAGTTACACGGAATCAATTGTATTAATTACATTGTAGATTTGCCACAAAATAATTTATATGGCAATCAATAACATACTCAGCATTTTCTTGCCCAAAGACAAAGTCTTCTACACTTTATTTGAAAAGACTGCAGAAAATGTTTCCGAAATGGGAAAAAAGTTCAAAGCATTTGTTTATGAAACAGATCCGAACTTGCGTTTTCAAATTAGCAAGGAAATTGAGGAATTGGAACATAAAAATGATGAAATAACTCATCAAATTTTCCAAGAGTTAGGCAGAAACTTTATCACACCATTTGATCGCGAGGATATCCATTATTTAGCAACTGCAATGGATGATGTAGCGGATTATATTCATGCATCTTGTAAGAAAATCCAATTTCATGGTGTTAATCCTTTAGATCAAGGTATTCAAAATTTAGCTGAAATTATCTGCCAAGGTGCTTACGAAGTGAGCAAGGTAATTATGCAATTACGTGAATTGAAACGTCCTGAGAAAATCATGGAATCAATTGTTAAAATCAACTCTTTAGAGAATCATGCAGACAATGTATTCGATATGAGTATTAAAACTTTGTTTGATACGGAAGATGACTTCAAAAATTTGATTCGTCGCAGAGAAGTATATACTATCATGGAAGTTGCCACAGATAAATGTGAAGATGTGGCTAATGTGATCGAAACAATCATCGTTAAATACGCTTAATATCAACAGAGAATGACACTTGTTGTTGTTATTATAGTTTTGGCATTGGTATTTGATTATATCAATGGTTTTCACGATGCAGCCAATTCCATTGCAACAGTTGTTAGTACCAAAGTACTAACTCCGTTTCAAGCAGTGGTATGGGCAGCAATGTTTAATTTTGCAGCGTTTTTTATCTTTAAAGATCACTCTGTTGCAAACACAATCAGTAAAACAGTTTATGAGAATTTCATCACTTTAGATGTCATTTTAGCTGGATTGATTGCTGCGATATTCTGGAATCTGCTCACCTGGTGGTTTGGAATTCCATCTTCTTCTTCTCATACATTAATTGGTGGATTTGCTGGTGCTGCAATTATGCATGCATACATGGTTAAAGGTTACATGCCGATGCGCGATATCATTGACCAAGATTCCATCATGAAAACCATTTATTTCATTTTCTTGGCACCAATTATAGGTATGGTAATGGCCGCTTACATTACGTTGGTAACTATTCGTCAAAATTATTGGGCAAAATTGAGTTTGATTGTGGTGTCATCTGCGGCAACTTTTTTCCTATTCGATTATTTGATGACCGTGAAATTGGAAGAAAACTTGAAGAAGTTTTATCAACTCGACAAATTAGAAAAAACGATTTCCATCACTAAAGCCGACGGTAAAGAAGTAGATTCTAAGCTTCAAGCTAATTACGATGAAGCTAAAGATCATTTCGATAAATCTTTGCCCTACTTGGAAAATTACAAGTTAGAGGGAAATAAAAAAGTAGTCGAAAAAATTATGACTGCTGTTGATTTAAAAGATGTCGAAATCCGTAAACAAAAGGAAATCGTTAAGAAATTCATGCGCTATGAAACAGTAAAGAAAGAAGTATTTTTTGATGATTCTAAAAAAGCAAAATTAGCTGCTTTGGATGCACAATTGGATTCCTTGAAACCTGATTTCAAAATGCATTCGGAATTGGGAGATTCAATTACAGCTGTTAACATATCAAGAAAACTGCAATTTGGCGAAGTTCAAACCCAGAAGTTTGTTAAAGCTTTCAAAATTGATGTTGCTAAAAGTCTTAGCAAAGATTTAGATAAGGCCGATAACCGTTTACTTAACTTCTCAATGATGGTCGTATTCGCGATTTTTGCATTGGTTTACTTATTCGTTGAAAAATTGAGAAAGCCAACAGCCGCCAAAATGTCGAATATGTTCAAGAAATTACAGTTGTTGTCTTCCGCTGCATTTAGTTTGGGACATGGAGGTAGCGATGCTCAAAAAGTTATGGGTATCATTGGAGCGGCTTTAATAGCTAATGGTAACATTGTTGATTTTAAAGAAATACCTAACTGGGTTCCTTTGGCATGTTATGGTGCCATTGGATTAGGAACGCTTAGTGGCGGTTGGAAAATCGTAAAAACTATGGGTTCTAAAATAACCAAAGTTACTCCATTGGAAGGGGTTGGGGCCGAAACAGCAGGTGCAATTACTTTGTTTATGACCGCTCAAATGGGTATTCCTGTATCTACAACACATACAATTACCGGTTCTATTATCGGTGTTGGAGCAACCAAGCGCTTGAGTGCTGTGCGTTGGGGAGTTACTCGAAATTTGCTTTTTGCTTGGGTAATTACCATTCCAATCAGTGCAATTGTGGCCGCACTTTCTTACTGGATTATCAGTAAGTTCTGATAAAAAATTTCTCTTTTAATCAAGGAGAGAATAATACTACTAATTGAATTCTAATTGAAACCGCTCTTTAAGGGCGGTTTTTTTATTTTTTGGGACGAGGGGGAAATGGTTACAGATATTATCTCGTTAGTCTAATTAACAATTTGGTAACATAAATAAAATATAAAGAAAATATATTACCAAAATATTAACCACAATTTTGCTCCATTAATATTAGCATAACAAATAATTAATAAATGGAACGCAATAAGGAAACACAAAATTCACATTCGATTAAATTTAAAGAAAAGAATTTCAATAAGTTAAAATGGATATTTGCAGTCGCTTTAATTTCATCTACGATTGATAATTTAAGCGCGATGGCATATTTAAATTCAGAAGAAAACAATAGTTTATGGTCTACAGCTGATTCTTTAAAGATGAATCCTGATGTGAATATTAAAAATAAGAAATTTATTAATTATTGGGCTGTAGATTCTGTTTTTTCTAATCAAAGAACCGCTTTGGAGCCTGTTCCTGCGAAAGTTGAAACTAAATCCAAAGCATGGTACGAAAAATTCAGCTTAGGTGGATATGTTCAAGTTCGCTATAATCGCTTATTTGAAACCAATCCTAAATTAGTTTGTGAACAATGCGATAAAAGTATTGGTGATAATAATGGTTTTTTTATACGTCGTAATCGCTTGAGAGTATCGGGTCAAATTCATCCTCAAGTGTATATGTATATCCAGTATGATTTTGCATCCGCTCCATCAACAACGGCATTGCATTACGGACAAGTGCGCGATGCTTATTTTGATGTAGGAGTTGATAAAGATAATGAGTTCCGATTCAGAATTGGTCAAAGTAAAGTGCCTTATGGATTCATCAACATGCAATCTTCACAAAATAGACTGAATCTAGACCGTGATGATGGTATGAACTCTGGTTTAGCCAATGAGCGGGATTTAGGCGTATTTTTTTATTGGGCTCCCAAAAAGAAACGTGAACTTTTGGATCGTGTAATCAAGGAGGGTTTAAAAGGTTCGGGCGACTATGGCTGTTTTGCATACGGTGTTTACAATGGTCAAAATGCCAATCGTCCTGAATTAAATAATAATTTGTACCAAGTGGTTCGATTTACTTGGCCTTTTGAATTCAAAGGACAAATTTTTGAACCCGGTGTGCAAGCTTATACAGGAGATTGGACCATGCAGTCGGTATCTTCACAAACTAAAGTAGTTAAAGATTTAACCTATAAAGAAGAACGTTTAGGGGGAACATTGGTAATGTACCCGAAACCTTTTGGATTTCAAGCTGAGTATAACGTAGGAAATGGTCCCCGATTCAATAAAATTATGGATTCCATTGAGGTATCTAGATTATGGGGAGGATACGCAATGTTTAATTATCAGTTGAAAGTTAAAGATAAAATCTTCTTCCCATTTGTTCGTTACGCCTACTATAATGGTGGTAAAAAACATGAGTTGGATGCCAGAGCTTATGAGGTAAAAGAATGGGAGGGGGGAGTTGAGATACAATTCAACAAGAATTTTGAACTAACAATTGCCTACAATGTTGCAAGTAGAAGATTTGAAGATTATAAAAACCAGGAAAATTTGCAAAAAGGACAATTTATGAGAATTCAAGCACAATTAAACTTTTAATTGTCTAATATTTCGGATGGAAATTCAACCTTAGATTTATTATTATTTTGAATTCTAAATGATTGTAATTTTATCTAAGTTAAATAGAATTTAGATCAAATACATATTAATAACAACAAAAAACCGCTCTATTAGAGCGGTTTTTTGTTGTTATTGAATGTTGAATTCGTTAAAGCAATCTTTAATCAACCCAACTCTTCAAAAATCAATTCGCTTCCCGCTAAGTCAATTTTTATACCCTGATTAGGTTTTATACGTCCACTCAATATCTCTTTACTCAATTCATCCATGATTCGCTTTTGAATTACTCGTTTCAATGGACGTGCCCCAAATTGAGGATCATAACCCAATTGTGCAATCCAATCTAAAGCATCTTCAGTTATCTCAACTGAGTATCCCGCATCTTTCATCCTCTGGTTTAATTGCTTGAATTGTATATCCGCAATTTGTCGTACATTTTCACGATTCAAAGGTTCAAACATCACTAACTCGTCAATACGATTTAAGAATTCTGGACGTATACTGCGTTTTAAAACATCAAAAACTTGAACTTTAGTTTTGGTTTGAACTTCTTCAGAATTTTCAAATGTCAAATTCTCATAGTTCTCGCGGATAATTTCTGCTCCAATATTGGAAGTCATAATAATAATGGTGTTGCGGAAATTGGCTGTTCTACCTTTGTTATCCGTTAATCGACCATCATCCAAAACTTGCAACAATATGTTGAAAACATCGGGATGCGCTTTTTCAATCTCATCCAAAAGTACCACACTGTAAGGCTTACGTCGAATGGCTTCTGTTAGTTGCCCTCCTTCATCATATCCTACATAGCCTGGAGGTGCTCCAACCAAGCGACTAACGGTATGTTTTTCTTGGTATTCCGACATGTCAATTCGCACCATTGCTTGATCACTGTTGAATAAATAATCAGCAAGGGCTTTCGCTAACTCTGTTTTACCAACTCCGGTGGTTCCCAAGAAAATGAAAGATCCGATCGGTTTTTTAGGATCTTGTAAACCCGCACGACTTCTTCGAATAGCATTAGACAGGGCTTCAATTGCTTCTTGTTGCCCAATGACACGCTTATGCAACTCATCTTCTAATTTTAATAACTTCTCACGTTCACTTTGTAGCATTTTATTCACTGGAATCCCAGTCCAGCGACTCACAACTTCAGCTATATCCTCAGCATCAACTTCTTGTTTTACCAATGATTTTCCTTGTTTGCTTTCTCCCAATTTCATGGAAAGTGCAAATAATTCTTCTTCATTGTTTTTGATTAAACCGTATCGAATTTCAGCCACTCTTCCGTAGTTGCCTTCGCGTTCGGCTTGTTCCGCTTCTAATTTCAGACGCTCAATATTGGTTTTCTTATTTTGAATTTGAGTTAAAATTCCTTTTTCATTTTCCCATTGAGCATTTAGTGTATTTCTTTGTTCCGATAGGTTAGCGATCTCTTCGTTTAAGTGTTTGAGTTTGGCTTCATCATTTTCTCGTTTTATGGCTTCTCTTTCGATTTCAAGTTGCATGATTTTACGATTCAATTCGTCCAATTCTTCTGGAACTGAATCCATTTCCAATCTCAATTTACTAGCAGCTTCATCCAATAAGTCAATGGCTTTATCTGGCAAGAAACGATCGTTAATATAACGTTGACTCATTTCTACGGCCGAAATAATGGCTTCATCTTTAATTCTAACCTTATGATGAACTTCATATCGTTCTTTTAAACCCCTCAAAATTGAGATGGCCTCTTGAGTGTCGGGTTCTTCCACCATTACGTTTTGGAATCGACGCTCTAAGGCTTTATCCGATTCAATGTATTTTTGATATTCGGCAAGTGTAGTAGCTCCAATGGCTCTTAATTCGCCTCTAGCAAGTGCGGGTTTTAATATATTAGCCGCATCCATGGCTCCTTCGCTGCGGCCTGCACCTACCAGAGTGTGTATTTCATCAATAAATAATACGATTTCACCGTTGGATTCCGTTACTTCTTTTACCACCGATTTTAATCGTTCCTCAAATTCCCCTTTATATTTAGCACCAGCAACCAGTGCACCCATGTCTAAACTGAAAATCTTTTTTGATTTCAGGTTTTCGGGGACGTCGCCACGAATAATACGGTGCGCTAAACCCTCTGCAATAGCCGTTTTACCAACCCCAGGTTCTCCAATTAAAATGGGATTATTTTTGGTTCTTCGACTTAAAATTTGAAGCACTCTTCGGATTTCTTCATCTCTCCCAATTACAGGGTCTAGTTTTCCTTGAGATGCCAAGTCATTCAAATCCAATGCGAATTTCTTCAGTGAATTAAACTGATTTTCAGCAGTTTGACTTTGTACTTTACTTCCACCTCTTAATGCAATAATGGCCTTTTTTAATTCCTCGTATTTGAATCCAGCATCTTTCAATACGGTTGAAGCAGTACCTCGAGTATTTAAAATACCTAGCAACAAATGTTCATTGGTAATAAATTCATCTTGCATCTCTTTCATGGCCTTTTCGGCTTGAACAAATGCTTGTGAAAATTCTTGTGACGCATACAATTGTCCACCTTCAACTTTGGGGAATTGTTGAACTTGTTTTTCGAGAACATTTTGTAATAATGAAATATTTGCACCGGATTTACCTGCTACAAATTTGACCATTTCCTCATCCTCTTGAACGATTGCCAATAATAAGTGCGCAGGTTCAAGATGTTGTTGACCCAACGATAACACTAAATTCTGTGCTCTGTTTACCGTTTCTTGGGCTTTAATGGTTAATAACTTTGTATTCATACCCTTTCCGTATCAATTGCCGTTCCACATTCTAAATTCAGACATTTTTTGTCGAAATCGAACGAATATCCCCCGAAATCAAAGAAAAACAGTCAAAATGTCTACTTTTTATCCCGAAAAAATTAAAAATAATGCCAATTTGACATAAGTAGTTGAGCTAAATAACCTGAATAACCTAAATAACCTAAATAAATCGCTGAGTTGAACTACGGATTTTGAGGATCCCGCATATTCAGGGGCGTTCTCTCAAAAATTTCGTCTTGATTATCCTCATCGGGTAATAATTCTACGGGCTCACTTTTAATAATACCCAAACGACGAACTGCTTCCATGCGAATAACAGGCATAAACATGGAACTATCTAATCCCGCTGAATCCAATCGCATCAAACGATTTCTAAGTCCATTAAATCGACCCCATCTGGGCTTCACACGACCTGCGCTATCTATGCTGTAACGTGCGTGGCTTGGAGCAGGTACCAAACTAGCCAAATAAGCCGCTTCTCCAATATTTAATTCATAAGGGGCTTTCCCAAAATAAAAATAACTCGCTTCACCGATTCCATAAACATTGGGTCCCCATTCGATTAAATTCAAATAGACTTCCATCATTCGGTTTTTTGAAACGGCTCTTTCACGTTCTAGTAACCAAACAATAATGATTTCTTCCACTTTTCGAGCTAATGTTTTTTGTTGGTTTAAATACGCGTTTTTAACCAATTGCATGGAAATAGTACTTCCTCCTCGTGCAAAACGCTTTGCTCGATAATTCTGAATCAAGCTCATCCTGAAAGCCTCCGTGTAGAATCCTCTATGATAAAAAAACTGAGGGTCTTCAGATCGCAAGATGGCTTTCACCATTTCGGGGGATATTTGGTCGTACGAAGTGAAAAAAGGATTCGATTCTCCGATAACCATTTCCCGAACCAATCGATCTTGTTTGTAGTGTTTATAGACGAATGAACCGTTAATTTTTGATGGGTGAGCCAATCCCCATTGAGTAACTTTGAAATCTTTACTAACATTCATGTTGCTCTCAAACACCGTTTCACTCAATTTTTTATCGTCGAGCGCTACCTCAAATCGATAATTCAAAGATCCATTGGCTTTTATCCCAGCTGTATTCGGAAATAATCCACGAGGAAGTGATCCAAAGAAATTATTAGCAGCGGTTTCTGGAATTTTAAAAAGTATTTTGTACTTCGGAGTTGCAGAATAATTGTATAAACCACCCGCGTACATGGTTAATTTATTTAACCTAAATTCTGAATTAGAATCCAATTCAATTTCTTCATCTTTCCATAAAACCTTGGTTTTACAGGAAATATTTTGAAAGTAAACAGAGGTATCTGCGATTCGTTTATGATTCAACATCATACCCAAAATCACGCCATCGGATTCCAAACTAAATCCAGAACCCAATTCCGAAAGATCCGTAATTTCAAATTCACCACTTTTCATGGCAAACGTTCCACCGAAAGCAGAGATGATATTTTGCGCGTTAATGGAATTCACTTTCAACTTACCTTCTAATGTTTTCTTATCCAAACGACCCCCAACTTTCCAATGGCTTGTTAATCCGTTATTTACCAAATGAACAGTGCCATCTAATTCTTTGTTATTATAGGTTAAATGGGGGATGGAAGTCCGGTAAAATTTATTGGAGTCCTGAACAGTTACAGAAAATCGCTGCAATAAAAGGTCACTAGGCATTTTGGCAATCAAATCCTTCACGGTGCTTAATATTGAACCACCGTCTTTTTCCTCAGATTCATCGGATTTTTTTTCGCGTTTAAATTCAATGTTTTTTACCCCTGCAGAATCATAGTAATACACTTGAGTCCCTAAAAGGTGCAGATTTTGGATACTTACTCCTTTAAAAATTGTTCTCCATAAGTTCAACGAAAAACTCAAGGAATCGCTGTGAAAAAATTGTGGAACCGGTCTAGGAGGAGTACTACGCTTTAAATCTACTTTTTCTAAGCGGACACCAAAAATTCCTTCAAATTCTATTCTAGATACGGACAATGCCATGCCTTTTTGAGCAAGTTTTGCTTGGGCTTTAGCAAATCCCCATTGAGCAATGCTTCCTCTAAAAATCATCCAAATCACTATGCTTAAAACCCATAGTGATGCAACGATAATTCCTGCAATTTTAATAATTCGTTTTTTGCGGGAAAACGCCTGTATAACTGTGTGGAGTGATTTTTTTAAGTTCATTTTTAATTTCTTGATCTACTTGTAATTGATCGATAAACTCTTGAATTCCAGCTTGAGTGATTTTTGTATTCTTACGAGTCAATGCTTTTAACGCTTCATATGGATTTGGATATTTTTCTCTGCGCAAAACCGTTTGAATTGCTTCTGCTACTACAGCCCAGTTGTTTTCCAAGTCTTCATTGATTTGCTCAGCATTTAAAATCAACTTATCTAATCCTTTTTCTAGACTAGATAGTGCAATCATAATATGACCAAATGGTACACCAATATTTCTTAGAACAGTGCTGTCTGTCAAATCTCTCTGTAAACGTGAAATGGGAAGTTTAGAGGATAAATGTTCCAAAATAGCATTGGCCATACCTAAATTTCCCTCCGCATTTTCAAAATCTATAGGATTTACTTTATGAGGCATAGCAGACGAACCTACTTCTCCTTCCTTGATTTTTTGCTTGAAATAATCCATCGAAATGTAGGTCCAAACATCCCTAGAAAAATCAATTAATATGTTGTTAATACGTTTCCAAGCATCTAATTGTGCAGCCAAACTGTCGTAAGGTTCGATTTGAGTTGTAAAATGGCTTCGAGATAATCCCAACTGAGATGAAACAAAATTGTCGGCAAATGAAATCCAATCTATTTCAGGAAATGCAACTTGGTGAGCATTGAAATTTCCGGTAGCGCCGCCAAACTTAGCTTTGTAGGGGATGTTTTTTAACGGAAGCATTTGTCCTTTTAAACGAGCAACAAAAACATACCATTCTTTGCCTAAATTAGTGGGAGATGCAGGCTGACCATGAGTTCTTGCCAACATAGGTTGATTCATCCATGATTCTGATTGTGCTTCCAATAATTCCAATACTCGATTCAACTTGGGAAGAATTACTTGATTCATTGCATCTTTCAAACTCCAAGGAATAGCGGTGTTATTAATATCTTGCGATGTTAATCCAAAGTGAACCAGTTCTTTATAGTAGTCCAATCCGAATTCATCTAGTTTATTTTTAATTGCATATTCTACTGCCTTAACGTCGTGATTGGTGGTTTTTTCAATTTCTTTTACAGCCATCAACTCAGCTTCAGATAAATGGTTCGCCCATTTTCTAAGTTCTACGCTTTTGTCTAACAACATACCGAAATCCCATCCCTTCAAAGAAACATGCGAGAGAGCCAATAAATACTCAATTTCAACTTTTATTCTGTACTTGATTAAAGCACCTTCTGAAAAATACTCCTTCAAATCCTGAGTAGCACGGTGATAACGTCCATCGATTGGACTAACTGCAAATAACGACATACAATTAAGATTGCAAAAATACACAATAAATTCAACAAAGAATTTTCAATATCCTTGGGGGATGCAATTAATTTTGTTGTTGTAGGGGATGTGTTTGTTTTTTACTTGGTTTTTTATTCAAGTTTACAGCAAACGCCCCTCAATTAATTTCAATTGCATGAATAATTTAAGACTAAAAACTTCGGTAATCTGTTTGTTGGCATTAACAACTACTTTTTCAGTATCCCAGCTATATGCTCAAACAAACCCGATTTTAACGAATCCTGCGAAGACTAAATCTACTTCTTCAGCATCAACTTCGATCGACAGTAAATCTACCGCAACTCCCTCCAGTAATCAAGGTGCAGCTTCCGGAAGTTTAGGATCTACGAATCCATCCGTTTCAGGGAATTCAATTACAACCACAACTACTCAAGTCAATTCCAATGTGCCATACGACACAATGATAAACGGAGTTAAATACCGCAAAAAGACATTTAATCAACATTATCCAGCTCAGTATAAGTACGAATACATTGATCAATACCGATACACCAACTACGCCTTGGGATTGGATTATACCAATGAATCCTATTTGGAAAATGACTGGAACAACAATGTGTTAAATGATTTAAAGTGGGATTCATTAGGTCAATTACAAAATTCTTCTGGTTTCAATATTTATTTTATTGGAAAACTTCATCCCGAGCGATTAATTCCCGCAGGTAGATTCAATTGGGGAATTGATATGGGATTCAGTCACTTTAGAAGAGGTTCCAAAAACAATGTAGAACTAAGTACAATCAATAAAGACAGCGGTTTTACTCGATTGGAAACAATGGCGTTCAACATGTCTGGAATGCTGCGTTATGAATATGCTTTGGGCAGATTTTATCCATTTATTGGAATTCATGGTGGTTTCTCAGTTTATTCAACAGATCAGTACACCCAATCTTATATTCAATTGGTGGATTATGAAACTTCAGGTACCACCAGTGTCCGTAACTCTGCAACTGTATATTGGTCACCAGAAGTGGGTGTTCGAGTTCGACTTACTCCCGGTGTAAGTATGGTTGCAGCTTATGAAAGAAGATTTGGTAACAACATCAATATTACCGATATCTCTAGAAGCAAGTTTAATGGTTTGGCTTATTCTGAAAATTCTAAATCCATAAATTACAATACAGAAACGTTCAAAATAGGTTTCCTTTTTGATCTTGGAGGACGTGAAAGGGAGCGAAAAGAAATTGTTCCAGCGCGAGATACTACCATTGCATATTTAGAAGCAGTTAATGAAACTACAACTACCACTACAAATACACAACAAAATAGCTATCAACAAAATACGGTGAATAATCCATGCCCATGTCCCTGTCCGCCAACAACTATTACTCCAAACGCACCAACCGGAAACAGTGGAGTAAATTTAAATGGCAGCAGCAGTACAAATTCCAACAGCAGCATAAATACAGGAACTTCGGGAATTGGCAGTTCAAAATCAAAAGTGGATAGTCCAGTTACAGGTTCGGAAATTCCGACTTCCACTTCAACTAACAAAACCAACTCAGGCGCCAATATTTTAATTTATGGTGGTGGTAATGGTTCAACAGGAAACACAAGTTCAGGAAGATCTGGAACCGGTTCGGGTATCAATGTTGGAGGTAAAAACAGTTCAACAGGAGGAAATATTGTTTTGCCTGGTGGCACTATTGGAAATGGAACAGGTTCAGGAATTGGAGTTGGGAGCGGAGTGAAATTGCCTACTGGTACTTCGGCAAAGCCCCCCGTAAAATCATTTCCTGGAATTTCAACCCCTCCAGTAACCATCAAAAAACCTAAATCTTAATACCATAAAATGATTGAGTGTCATTGATTATTAAATGATATTTTTAGAAAGCCGAAATCTTGAATAAGATTTCGGCTTTTTTTTAAATTTTTCAAATCAGGACTATCTGCAGATTAGCAATGAAGTAACTAGTATTAATGAAAATTAATGGGATTAGGTTAGTAGAAATGTACAAGCCTGCAGATTAGCAATGAAGTAACTAGTATTAATGAAAATTAATGGGATTAGGTTAGTAGAAATGTACAAGCCTGCAGATTTGCAATGAAGTAACTGGTATTAAAAGAAAATTAATTGGTATAGGTTAGTAGAAATGTACAAGCATGCAGATTTGCAATGAACTACCGGAAATTTTAATAATTGATTACAATTCCAGTTTTAAGAAACGACCCGTATGGCTTTCTTTGAGTTTTGCAATTTTTTCAGGAGTGCCCTCACCTAGAATGGTGCCACCGTGTTTTCCGCCTTCAGGTCCAATGTCAATAATCCAATCAGCTACTTTAATTACATCTAAGTTGTGCTCGATTACCAAAACCGTATTGCCCTTGTCGGTTAATTCCTGAAGAACACTTAACAACTGTTTGATGTCATCAAAATGTAAACCCGTAGTGGGTTCGTCTAGAATATACAAGGTTTTACCCGTGTCGCGCTTACTTAATTCCGTCGCCAATTTTACACGTTGTGCTTCTCCTCCCGAAAGAGTAGTGCTACTTTGTCCGAGTGTAATATATCCTAATCCAACATCCTGCATGGTTTTGATTTTTCTCAAAATCAAAGGAATGGAATCAAAAAATTCCACCGCTTGACTCACAGGCATATCCAATACGTCCGAAATACTTTTTCCCTTATAACGAACTTCTAAGGTTTCGCGATTGTAGCGTTTACCATGACAAACATCACATTCAATTTCAACATTGGGAAGGAAATTCATTTCTATTACTTTTCTTCCACCGCCACCGCAACCTTCACATCTTCCACCTTTAACGTTAAAAGAGAAACGACCCGGTTTATATCCTCTAATTTTTGCTTCGGGTAAGTTGGCAAATAAATTTCGAATTTCTTGAAAAACACCTACATAAGTGGCAGGATTGCTACGGGGAGTTCTACCGATAGGGCTTTGATCAATACGAATTACTTTATCAATCAAATCCAGTCCTGAAATCGAATCGTGTTGAAGTACTTTATAGTGCGAACCATAAATCTTGGAATGGGCTAAGGGGAACAACGTCTCGTTAATTAGAGTCGATTTTCCAGATCCACTAACTCCTGTGACAGCCACAAAACAACCCAGAGGTAAATTCAAATCTACCCCTTTCAAATTATTTCCTTTTGCACCTTTTAATCGGATGAAATCATTACCAGGTTTTCTTCGATTTTTGGGGACGTCAATGCGGATTTCATCCCTCAAATACTGCGCAGTAACGGTAGATGATTGTTTAAATTGTTCCACGGTTCCGCTCGCTACGATTTGACCGCCTCTAGCACCGGCTAAGGGTCCGATCTCGACCAACCAATCGGAAGCCAACATCATATCTTTATCGTGTTCTACAACTAATACACTGTTGCCCAAATCACGAAGATCCATTAAACTTTGAATCAACTTTTCGTTATCTCGCTGGTGTAATCCGATCGATGGTTCATCTAAAATATACAGTACATTCACCAGTTTAGAGCCAATTTGTGTTGCTAAACGAATGCGTTGTGCTTCACCACCGGATAACGTTTTTGCCGGTGAATTTAAAGTAAGATATCCCAAACCAACACCCACCAAAAAAGACAAACGATTCACAATTTCCTTCTTCAATTCGGTAGCAATGGTTAATTGTCGTTCCGATAATTGATCATCGATATCTTTCAACCAATCGTGTAAATGATTGATATTCATTGAAGCTAACTCTGCAATGTTCTTGCCTGCAATTTTGAAATGTAAGGATTCGATTTTTAATCTAGCGCCATTACAAATCGGACAATGGACTTCATGAATAAACTCTTCAGCCCATTGCTGAAGCTTTTCATCGTCGGATTCAAAATAGCTTTCAGAAATGATTTTTATAATTCCTTTGAATGTAGATTCGTAGGATCTTTTCTTTCCATCTGCCCCTGTAGTAACCATTTCCAAGGGCTCTGAATATCCGTAAAGTATAGCATTGAGTTGCTCTTTAGATAATTTCGAAATGGGATCTGCTAATGAGAATCCCATTAGTTTGGAGAGGGCACGTAGTTGATTAAACGTATAATTTTCACGCAATTCACCAACTGGAACAATTCCACCTTTATTGATGGATTTACTCGAATCGGGAATGATAAAATCAATATTTACTTCTGATTTTGTACCTAATCCCTCACACTCTTCGCAGGCTCCATAAGGAGAATTGAACGAAAAAGAATTGGGTTGTGGTTCTTGATAACTTAATCCCGATTTGGGATCCATTAAAAACTTAGAAAAAGGATGGCGTACATGGTTAGCTGCAATGACAATAACATAACCTTCACCTACTTTTAAAGCTGTTTTTAGGCTTTCGTTTAATCTTTGAGGAGATGCAGCTTTTACTTCAAGACGGTCGATTACAATATCGATATCGTGAATTTTATATCGATCGAGCATCATTCCAGGAGTAATGTCTTGGATTTCACCATCAACAATTACTTTGTAAAATCCTTTCTTTTTGATTTGTTCGAACAGTTCTCGATAATGTCCTTTTCTACCCTTAATTACGGGTGCAGCCAGAGTAATTTTCTGATTTTCGAAACTATTTAAAATGGACTCAAAAATCTGTTCTTCAGAAAATTTGACCATTTTTTCACCTGTTTGGTAGCTAAATGCTTCTCCAGCACGTGCGTACAACAAACGCAGGAAATCATAGACTTCAGTTACTGTACCAACAGTAGACCGGGGATTTCTGGAAACTGTTTTTTGTTCAATAGCTATAACGGGGGAGAGACCTTTAATTTTATCAACATCGGGTCGCTTCATATTGCCTATGAATTGACGAGCATATGCTGAAAAACTCTCTAAATACCTTCGTTGGCCTTCTGCAAACAGTGTGTCGAAAGCCAAGCTGCTTTTTCCAGACCCTGATAATCCGGTAAATACTACCAATTGTTGTCGCGGAATAGTTAAATCTACATTCTTTAGATTGTGTTCTCTAGCCCCGATGACTTCAATTTTAGGTTGATTTTCATCCGGTAGGTGAATATCAGAAGTCTTAATTTTCATGAATTTGCAAAGGTAATATATATAAACGCGCGAAACAACCTAATCCCAACTTCCACCAGCACCACCACCGTTGAATCCACCACCGCCACCAAATCCGCCAAAACCGCTATCAGATCCCCCGAAACCTGAACCCGAGTTCGAATTCCAGCCCGAGCCAAATCCACCGCCCCAGAAAATAGGAGGTGTGTAGAAACCTCTTTTATTAAATCCACCTCCGCCACCTCTGCGAATAAATAGCAAATAAAAAAGGATGAAAAATAAGATGGGAAATAGAATTTTAGGCGTTCTATCTTTTTTTGATTTATGTACTCTGCCCTTGAACTCATCGCCTAAAGCGGAAGCTAATTCGTAGGCCGTTTCTCTGATGCCCGAGAAATACTCCCTTTTCTTGAGGTAGGGCTTAAGTATATTACGTCCGATTTCGCCGCAAACTGCATCGGTAAGTACTCCTTGAGTTTGATCTGCGGTAACAATGAAGTATTTTTTATCTTGGACGGCTAAATAAATTAGGATTCCGTTATTTACACCGTCGTGACCCACTTTCCAATCTCGTACTATAAACATGGCTCGATCGAACGCATCGTAACCTCCGGTGCTTTTTTCAATTGCTACTGCAATTTGTGCACCAACAGAATCTTCAAATTCTTTGAATAATTTATTTAAGTAATCAAGTTCTTGACTGCTTAATACACCGGCATAATCATTTACATAATTTGTGTATTTCAGAGGTGTTTGTTTAGCCTCGGTGTTTATAGTAAATCCCAAAAACATGAACAACAACGTTAACCATTGACTTTTGATCAAAGTTTCGCTTTTAAAAGGATAGTACATGTTAATTGATTTCAATTTTTTCTTGCTGTAAGTACTTATGAGAATTAATGAAAGGTGATTTCATTAGGAAGTTCATTGGGATTTTCATCTAAAACTGGGAAAAATATGCTCAACTGTTTACCAATTATTTCCAATCCTTTCACGATCCCTTCTGTAACATTATCTTGTTTAATGGTTTGAATTACTTCTTCTTTTACAGCATTCCAAAATTCATTTCCTACGTGCTGATGAATACCAATATCTCCTAAAATAGCAATTTCTTTAGTTCTCAATCGCAAGAATATAAGAACGGCATTACGTTGTTGAGTAGTATGCATTTTTAAGGATTCAAACGTTTTTCTTGCTTCAGTAAAAACATCATCGTTAGATAAACACGTTGTGTAATGCACACGTATTTCTGCCGAAGTTTGTTCTTCTGCAAGTTGTATGGCAAATACAATCTTTTCTGATTGTATTTGACCAGCCAATGAAAATTTATTTAAACGTTTAAATCGCTCAAACATAATTAATCCAT
>CAYPYX010000045.1:0-18727 GCA_964415065.1 uncultured Rhizobium sp. | reverse complement strand
AAAAAACTAACTTTGAAGTCAATTATGAATTTTCAAAATACCCTTCAATTTGCACGCGAAAAAGACCAGCAAGATTCATTAAAGGAATTCAGAAACGAATTTATTTTTACTACCGATAATTCAGGCACACCTCAACTTTATTTCTGTGGTAATTCTCTAGGTTTACAACCAAAATCAGCAAAAAATGCCTTGGAAAATGAATTGCAAGATTGGGCAAAATGGGGTGTTGAAGGACATTTTCATGGTCGCAAACCTTGGTTTCATTATCATAAGTTTTTAACTGACTATTCCGCAGAAGTAGTGGGTGCTAAACCTATTGAAGTAGTGGTAATGAATCAGCTAACTGTAAACCTACATTTATTGATGGCTAGTTTCTACCAACCTTCTAAGCAACGTTATAAAATCATCATGGAAGCTGGGGCTTTCCCATCCGACATGTACGCTGTAGAAAGTCAAGTTCGATTTCATGGTTATGAATATGATGATGCTGTGATTGAGTTAAAACCCCGCACTGGCGAGCATACATTACGAACAGATGATATTCTACAATCCATTGAAGACCATAAAGATGAAATTGCTTTGGTGTTTTTTAGTGGAGTGCAATACTACACAGGTCAATTATTTGATATAAAAAAAATAACTGAAAAAGCACATGAAATTGGAGCCATCGCGGGATTTGATTTGGCTCACGCCGCTGGAAATGCTGAGCTTCATTTACACGATTGGAATGTAGATTTTGCTGCTTGGTGTTCTTATAAATATCTAAACTCCGGACCAGGTAATGTCTCAGGTGTTTTTATACATGAAAAGCATTCTGTAAACCCTAATACCTTCCGACTTTCTGGATGGTGGGGTTACCGCGAAGACAAACGATTCTTAATGCAACGGGGTTATCAACCTGAACCTGGCGCTGCAGGCTGGCAAATGTCCAATGCACCCGTATTTGGCATGGCAGTGCACTTATCGTCGCTAGAAATATTCCATAAAGCTGGAATTCAGAATCTACGAAAAAAGAGCGTAGAACTTACAAGCTATCTTGAATTTGTGCTCAGAGAAGTACAAATTACAAATCCAAAACTCAAATTCGAAATCATTACGCCTTCAAACTCCAATGAAAGAGGTGCGCAGCTTTCTTTATTGGTTTTGGAAAACGGTAAAACTATTTTTGATCATTTAACGAACAATCAAATTATAGCTGATTGGAGAGAACCCAACGTAATTCGAATTGCACCAACTCCTCTCTACAATTCTTTTGAAGATGTATTTCAACTAGGCGAAGTTTTATCTCGCTTTTAACATTTATTAAAATATCACAATTAATCAATTTTAAATTTTCATCCGTAAAACAATCGCTTTAGTCAATTATTTATAGTTTACAAGAATCTTTTAAAACTGAATTGACACTAAAATTGTAGCTTTGTGTGAATGGAAAATGAATTCTTTTTTGGATAGTATAGATTCTACACTTTCAATTAAGAATAGCCCTAATCAATAAAATACGAATAATAGAATGATCGAAGAACCAAAAGCTCCCAAACAAAAACCCAATGGTTTTAAATTTAACCACTATTGGATTTATGGAATACTTTTCATTGTCTTTTTAGCATTAAACTTTCTTCCAAGAAGTGGCGGTCAAGCAGCTAATTGGAACGAAGTTCGAGAAATGGTTTTAAAAGGCGATGTAAAAGAACTTAAGCTAATTAACGACAGATATTTAGAGGTTTATTTAACCAAAGAAGCAACTGAACAAAAAAACCACTCCAAAGCTAAACGCAGAGAAGATATGTTTGGACAAACCGAACCAAACTATTCTTTTGAAATTGAAAAAGGCTATTTCAATGATGAAATTAAAGACCTCAAAAAGCAATTGGATAATCCTAACTCATTGGTAATTAAATATGAAAGTCAAAGCGATATTTTTGGACAATTATTCCAATGGATTTTCTTCATTGCCATTTTCTTAATATTCTGGAATCTTGCATTCAAACGCATGGGTGGCGGAGGTGGATCTGGTGGAGGTCCTAATATTTTCTCCATCGGTAGAGCAAGAGCTCAGCTCTTTGATAAAGATACAAAAGTTAATGTTTCATTCAAGGATGTTGCTGGCCTGGAAGAAGCAAAAGAAGAAATTATGGAAATCGTTGATTTCCTGAAGAACCCGAAAAAATACACTGACCTTGGTGGTAAAATTCCTAAAGGTGCTCTATTAGTTGGACCTCCAGGTACCGGTAAAACTTTATTAGCTAAAGCGGTTGCTGGTGAAGCGGGAGTTCCCTTTTTCTCCTTATCAGGTTCTGATTTTGTTGAAATGTTTGTTGGTGTTGGAGCAAGTCGTGTTCGTGATCTTTTCAAACAAGCAAAAGAGAAAGCGCCTGCTATCATTTTCATTGATGAAATCGATGCCATTGGTAGAGCTAGAGGTAAGAATTTAATCCAAAGTTCTAACGACGAAAGAGAAAATACTCTGAACCAGCTTCTTGCCGAAATGGACGGGTTTGGAACCGATTCTGGTGTTATTATTTTAGCCGCAACAAACAGAGCAGATATTTTAGATAGTGCTTTGATGCGTCCAGGTAGATTTGACAGACAAATCTCTGTGGATCGTCCGGATATTGTTGGTCGTGAACAGATTTTTGGTGTTCATCTTAGACCTTTAACAAAATTAAGTCCAGATGTTGACGCACATAAATTAGCTCTTCAAACTCCTGGATTTGCCGGTGCTGAAATTGCAAACGTTTGTAACGAAGCAGCTTTGATTGCTGCAAGAAGAAATAAAGCAGTTGTTGAAATGAAAGACTTTCAAGATGCCATCGATCGTGTGATAGGCGGATTGGAGAAGAAAAATAAAATCATTTCCCCTGAAGAAAAGAAAATTGTTGCTTATCACGAAGCTGGACATGCAGTTGCAGGTTGGTTCTTAGAATTCGCTGATCCACTACTTAAAGTTTCTATAGTACCACGTGGGGTTGCTGCTTTAGGTTATGCTCAATACCTTCCAAAAGAACAATATTTATATCGCACCGAGCAGTTATTAGACTCGATGTGTATGACCCTTGGAGGTAGAGCTGCAGAACAAATATTCTTTGGAAAAGTTTCTACGGGTGCCCAAAACGACTTAGAGCGTATTACAAAACTGGCTTACAGTATGGTGACCATTTATGGTATGAGCGACAAAGTTGGGCAAGTTAGTTATAACGATCCTACAGGTGAATACGGTTATCAAAAACCTTACTCAGAAACAACTGCAGAAATCATTGATAAAGAAGTTCGGTCGATGATTGATGCTGCTTATCAAAGAACTATTCAATTATTAACTGAGAAGAAAGCACAGGTTGAAACTATTGCTTTGGAATTGTTAAGTAAAGAAATTATTTTCAAGTCCGACATTGAACGATTAATTGGAAATAGACCGTTTGAAGAAGGAGAAGTCGCTCAACAAGTTGCGGAATTAAATCAGCGTCAATCTCTTGTTGAGTCAAATTCAAATATGGAAAGTTCCATTTCAAATATCGATTTACATACTTCATCTGAAACTGAAAATCGTTCTGAAACGGATTATGAAGTTGAATCAACTGATTTTTCAGAAAATTCAAATTCTCATATCGATTCAACAGATAAAAATAACGAAGAAGACAATACGGAAAAGTAATTTTCTGTAGTTATTTCACAACCAAAAAAAAGGCTGCCTTTAATTAAGGCAGCCTTTTTTTATATTGATAATCTCCCATTAGAATAAGTTGACGAAATAAAAGGCTTATATTAAATCCAAAAGCAAGGATTGAAACAAGCATGTTCCGTCCTTTATTCATACAATCCAAGTATTAAAGGATTTTGCAAATACTTCATTATTATGTGAAATCAAGAGAAAATTGCAAGAGCGCGAGGGTAAATCTTTATACCAAGAGTTATGTTAAAGGTAACTTTTTAGGTTACTTCTGTATAATGTACTTAATCCTATCGCCTAAATTATCCCAATTCTTGCAATTGAATTAAATTGTAATATAAACCTTTTTGTGCAATCAATTCCTTATGATTGCCTAATTCAACTACCTTACCTTTATCCAATACGATGATTTTATCGGCATGCATAACAGTGCTCAAACGATGGGCAATAACCAAACTCGTTCTATTTGCCATTAAAGTTTCAAGTGCTTCTTGCACAGCTTTTTCACTTTGACTATCTAAAGCAGATGTTGCTTCATCCAATATTAAAATCTCAGGATTCTTAAGTAATGCACGTGCAATAGAAAGTCGCTGTTTTTGCCCTCCCGATAATTTGCCCCCTCTTTCACCAATTTCGGTATCATAACCATTCTCCATTGCTAGAATAAATTCATGAGCATGAGCAGCCCTACAAGCGCTTTTAATGTCATCTAAACTAACATCTGGCAATCCCAATGCAACATTATTTCTTACTGAATCATTGAACAAAATACTTTCTTGGCTTACAACTCCAATCAAACTGCGCAAATCTTCTTGTTTAAATTCACGAATATCTACACCATCAATTGTTATACTTCCAGAGGAAACATCGTAAAATCGAGCTAACAGATCAGTAATGGTGGTTTTTCCTGCTCCAGATGGCCCAACAAGTGCTACAATTTCACCCTTATTTATTTCAATGTTAATATTATCCAATACAGGTATACCTGAATTATATTGAAAATCAACATGATTAAAAATGATATTCTTTTCAAATTGCACAGGAATTGGATTCTTTGGCTCCTCCACCATTACAGGAGCGGTAACCAACTCTTGAATTCGCTCTAAACTTGCCATACCCTTCTGTGCCGCATATAACGCATTAGAAAATGCCTTAAAGGGTGGTATTAACTGACTAAAGATAGCAAAATAAGTTAAAAAGAACTCCGGATCTAATTCATTTCTAAAAACCATACTTCCACCTAACCACAATAAAACAGCCGATACGGAAATTCCAATTGTTTCTGAAATGGGTGAAGACAAATCATAGCGACGTTGCACTGAGATATTGTTTATCGTATACTCAAGGTCCTGTTGACTATACCGATTCAAAAAGAATTTTGACGCATTAAAAGATTTGATAATTCGAATTCCTCCTAATGTTTCTTCAAATGAGCTCATTACCTTTCCTAACAATTGTTGGTTCTTTGAAGATTTTCTTCTCAACGATCTTCCGATTAAGCCGATAATCAATGCTGTGATAGGTAAAAACAATAAAATATAGAGCGTTAATTTTAAAGATAATACCACCAAAGCAACCATGAAAATGATGATATTCAAAGGTTGAAAATACAAAGCTTCCAAAGAAACCATCAATGCAAATTCAATTTCTTTAATATCGTTACTCATTCTAGAGATTAAGTCACCTTTTCTTTCATTATTAAAAAACGCAATAGGTAGTTTCAAACACTTTTCATAAATATCCAATCGCATCTTTCTTACACTCTTATTTCGAATGAGAACCATAAAATTCATCGCAGAAAATCGAGAAATGTTTTTCAGTACAGTGATTACCACCAATCCTATACTGAGATATGCGAGCGCTTTGTAGGGTTCACCCAAAGCAATCTGAGCAAACCAATTTAAAAAAGAATCGTAAATTGCTGAAAACCACTCACCCACTCCATGAGAACCGGATTTTAACTTTGTTGTATCCTGATCCTTAGAAAAGAGAAATCGCAATACTGGCATTATCATTAATAATGATGCTAGTTGAAATACGATGTAAAAAAGGTTAAATAGAAAATTACCAAAAATGAGCCCCTTGTAATCAGAGGCGTATTTTAAAAATTTTAATACTGCTTTCAAATCAGAACAAAGTTACTAATTAGTAGAATCAATCCCTATATCCTCAAAGAACATGATTCAAAATGATTTATTTTACTTTTATAACCAACAAAGACACTAACTCCAAATTAAATTCTTTTTGTATGTTTATCGAATTCTATTCGAAATAAAAAAGGGGATAGCACATGCTATCCCCTTTTTATTATTGTAATAACTTATGATTACTTGATAATAACTCTTTGAGTATATTTTCTACCTTCTACTTGAGTTGAAAGAATAAATATACCGTTATAACCTGTCAGATCAATATTATATACATTTAGATTATTGCCATTTCCACAATCAATCATAGTATTTACTTGTTTCACCAACCTACCGTTCAAATCCAATACTTCCAAATTTTCAATTGTTCTTTTGCTTTCAATAGCAATTAAACCTGTACTTGGATTCGGGAAACAACGAATACCCGCAGCTGAAAAAGAATTAACTGAATTAGCTTCATTATCTTTGATTGTAACAGTAATAACAGAATCTTTACCTATCAAACCAGGACCCTGTAGATTTCTTAGTGCGAAAATTAAAGTTTTATCCGCATCATATACATTATCATCTGAAATATTAGCTTTCACAACATAGTAGTTATTGTTCTTCTTAACATTAACCGTACGAGTGTTATAGTCATAATCAGTAGGAGAAACTGCTGTTCCGCCAATACAAACCACATCTACACTGAAGTTTTCATCCGTAGGGAGAATATTCAATTCCATAGTAAACGAATCTGCTAGTTCCGTAATTTCATCTACCGATTTAGAGAACTTAATTGTTGGTAATGATGCAGGAGTGAAATCATTCAACGAACGTGGAGCTAAATAATACTTTTCAAAGTATGGGGCCTTATTATCGAATTGAATTCCTAAACCCGTAACATTAAAGTAACCAGAAGGAGCAGTTGTGCCATCAATATTTGTTTCAGCGTCGATGTTCAACGTATCCACTCTTCCATCGGTACTTTCAACTCTTACATATTTAAAACCATTTGCATTCAACGCAGTTTCTGGCCATTCTAAAGGATCAACCAATTTCACTCTACGCAATTGAATTAAATCAGATTCATTTGATTCTCCAACTTTGGAATTCAAAACTACAGGTGATTTCAATTTTGAATTAGAACTTAACCATACAATTGTATCTAAGTTATCCATTTGTGCACTTCCCTGGAACTGAGATACACGACCTTGAATCATAACTGAATCCCCTTCGTTTACTGCGTATCCATAGGTTTTGCTAGCTGAAAATACACCTATTCCGCCTGTTTGATCTCTAACTGTAAATCCTAATCCTGTGCTGCGAGTATTAATACCATAAACTACACCAAAGATTCTGCAACGCACACCAGTAGAATCAACCGTTCCATCGCTTTTTGTTTGTTTATTTATTTTGCCGATTGTGTATACCGGTAAGTCATCATCAATAATATTAACAATGAAAGAGTCTGGTTGAAGAATAATCACATTTGAAACGTTAATTAAACCAAACTTAATTCTTTCATTTCCTTCAAAAATAGCATCATCCTTAATTGGAACATTAAATACGATGGTATCTGGAGTGGTATTTGAAATAGATTTAATCTGTGAAGTTGGATTAAATGTAAAATCTAAACCTTCTTTTGCAGAACTTTCGGAAGTATATAAACGCAACGCAAAATCTCCACCTGCATCCTTTCTATTTACAACGCGAACTTTTACATCAACGGATTTGCCTGTTTCATTCACATTGATCGACTTTCCAATCATTTGAATGGTACTAGGTCCATCATTATCTTGAATAATAACTCGGATCAAAGAATCGCGAATAATGCCATCTCCTGAAACCTTACGAATTACTAAGTTAATAGTATCATCTGGATCTGCCTTCACATCATCACCAACTTTAGCAAAAATCGTTACGGAATCAGCCCCAGTTGATTTTCCAAAAGAGAATGTAGTATCGTTATATGTTTGACTTAAAGAAAACTCGGAAGGAATTAATGTGCTGTCCCCTTTAGATTTAACCATCAATCGAATTTTTGATTGCGTAGTTACACCACGATCTATTTTAATTTCGATTCCAACTTTACCAGCGCCTTCGTTTACTTTTACTTCTCTAGCTTTGATTGAAACATATGCATCATCATTATCTAAAATGTCAATACCATGTGATGTTTCTGTTCCTAACTTGCTATTCGTTGGCTGATCCAACTTTAAGAAAATAGACTCTGTTCCCTCAGAAATATTATCATCTACCAAAGTGATCGCAGTTGTATCCATTGCATCATAACCTGGTTTGAATGTAATCGTTTTAGGACTGTTGATTGAATAATCTGTTCCAGAACCAGTTGCAGTACCACCACTTATCGATAATCTAACGGTTTGGTCTTCCGAATTACTGTATTTACGTGAAACGTAAACCTCAACTTTGCCCGAACCTTCGTTGGTAGTGGAGTTTCTCTTCCAAAATTGAATTTCTGGTTGAATTAATGGAGCTTCAAATTGGCTTATTTTAACTGGATTAGTGCTTCCACCTGTTGGGTTTTTGGTGCTGATATTTCCAGGTCCCCATACTCCGTCTTTATCGAAATTGTTATATACAAATAGTGCATTTTTTGAGTTCAACTGCACGATTGCTCTAACACCAGAATCTAAATCATTAGGGATAAAACTTCCCCATCTACCCGATTTACCAAACACGGAATCTCTGAACCAAGTTGGCACAGTAGTAGTGGTAGGAATAACATAAGTTGCACCCGTATGTGCATCTCCTTGAATACTTGCTACAGTCAACGGTCTACCCTGCCCACTAGTATTGTCGTATAAAGCAACAAAATTCGCTGTATCACCAAAAGATTTACCCCAAATTCCAGTACCTGAACTTGTACCAGTTGTAGTTCCATAACTTATTACTTTCAAAGAATCCTCGCAATAATATTTTAAGGTATCGTTTGACTGTATTCCTAAAAAAGTTATTGATAAATACAAATGATTTCCAGCTGTGAATCTACCAGAACCCGTGCCAACAATCCCAAACCAACCTTCGTAATCACCTGTCATTGATGCAGTTATAGTATCATGTTCAGTTGTTGAAAATGAAGGACTAGTAATGTAGTGTTGCTTACCAGTGCTTTTTATGTACATGCCATTTCCAGCACCAGGGGTCAACGAAGTTGATGACATTTCTTGCAAACTACAAGCACGTATGATGTACTTATAAGAAGAATTTGGCATCAAATTCATAATTCTCAAACGAGCATAAGTTACTCCCCGTCCGTTACTTGCGCCACTAGCAATATACTTTGGCACCATTACTCCCATCACGTTTTGGGATGTTCGTTGAGCATTCGACTTTTGAAATACTGTAGTCAAAAGCAACAACATAATTAAATAGTATCTTTTTGTCATAATGAAGATAGTTTACAACAAAAATAGTCATTTTCCCTCATCAATCTACTACTTGTTCGTCAGCCCCAAAGAGCATACACCAATTTTTACTTTTAAATTATCATTGATAGCGCGATAACAGGTCTCTATAGTTGCTCCGGTAGTAATAATATCATCAACAATAATTAACAATAACGACACATTCATTGATTGAATTCGCTGATACATATTCGTGCTTAAATAACTTGAATTGAACTTAAAAACACCGTGCATATTTTCAAATCTCGAAACTCGATTCATCCGGGTCTGTGAATCTCTCATTACAGTTCGTTCCAATAAATTTTCTTGAATTTCATATCCACAAACTTTTGAAATACCTTTAGCAATTTCTTCCGTTTGATTATACCCTCTTTTTCTTCTTTTTTCGGGGGACATTGGAACGGGAATTAAAACAACTTGATGAGATTTTAAATACTCTAGTTCCATCAAACTTTCTCCCATAATCGTTCCTAAGTAGTTAGCCATTTCAGGGTTTCCTTTGTATTTGAGTTCCTTAATTATTCCAGACGTTTTACTTCCACTGCGATATTCCATCCATCCCCAACAGAACTCAAAATTACATCTACCCCAAAATACTTTTCCAATAGCATTCTGCATAGATAAATCCCTAAAATCGAGCAATGGTAATTCATAAAAACAATGAATACATAAATACATTTCATATTTTCCCCAAAGTGTATTACCACATACAGCACAATGCCTTGGGTAAATTAAATCTAATACTTCTTGGAATACTATATTTAACTTCCAATTTTTACGCAAATCCATCATCCAATTCATTTTCGTCGATTTTTTTTAACCAACTACATTTAATTCAAATGCTTCCCTCAAAATTGAACCACTTTTGTACGACCTTTGTTTTGTACTTTTCACAACTATGGCTAAACGAAATCACTTAACTGAAAATCCAGATATACCAAAAGCGAAATTTTCCAAAGAAAATTTAAAAAAATCCCTGAGATTATTTCGTTACATGTCGAATAGAAATCGGTGGCTTTTTGCTTTAGGAACATTGTTCTTGGCAATTTCAGCAGGGGCTTCCATTATGTTTCCCAAATTAATTGGAAATATGATGGATGGTGTCTTTGTTTACGACAAAACCGGCATTTCGACTGCGCCAAACTCTTCTAAACTTCGGGAAATTGCATTCTATTTTATCTACCTATTTGCTATTCAAGCATTATTCAGTTTTCTGAGAATCGTTTTATATGTAAAAGTCACTGAAAATTTAACCTTTCTGCTCAGAAAAGATCTCTACAAATCAGTAATTGGACAAAAATTGGATTTTTTTCAAGATAACAGAGTAGGTGAAATTTTATCGAGATTTAGTTCAGATATTGCTCAAATACAAGACACCTTCACCACGAATCTTGCCATGTTTCTAAGGCAAATTTTGGTGGGAATTGGCGGTGTAGTATTGATTTTTTATACATCCAAAGATTTGGCATTCTACATGTTACTAACAATTCCAGTTATTATTATTATTGCACTTTTCTTTGGAAGATTCATTCGTAATATTTCCAAAGAGGTTCAAGACATCACAGCAAAAAACAGTGTCATTGTAGAAGAAACCACATCGGGAATTGTAAATGTAAAAGCATTCACAAACGAAGAATTTGAATTAAATCGATATGTTCAAAATGCGGATTTTCTACAAAAAGAAAGTATAAAACGAGGATATTGGAGAGGTGCATTTTCCTCCTTCATTATTGTATGTTTATTTGGAGCAATTGTTTGGTTGATTTTCATGGGATTAGGTATGGTTCAACAAGGACAACTTGCGGTAGGGGAACTTTTTAATTTCATGTTACTCACAGCATTTGTAGGAGCTAGTATTGGGGGATTAGCCGAGCAATTTGTTCAAATTCAAAAAACTCTTGGCGCCATTGATAGAGTACTTGATATTATTGATTCTCCAGTAGAAAAAAACAATTCCACTCAGCGTGTTCCACAAAATGCAAAATTGACATTAGAAAAAATTGAATTTGCCTATCCTTCTCGTCCCCAGAATCTAATACTTAAGGATATTTCTTTAACTTTAACTCCGGGCACAACAACTGCTTTAGTAGGGCCGAGTGGTTCTGGAAAAACGACCATTACTGCTCTGCTTTATCAATTTTATCAACCTTCATCTGGAAATATCCAATTAAATGAAACAGATGTAAAAGAGTTTGATTTACACGAATATAGATCTCAATTTGCACTTGTACCTCAGGAAGTAATTCTATTTGGGGGTAGCATTTTAGAAAATATAGCCTATGGTAATCCCAATGCCTCCTTGGAGGAAATTCACCAAGCCGCTAAAGATGCATACTGTTGGGATTTTATTCAGGATTTCCCAGAAGGTTTCAACACTGAAGTTGGCGACAGAGGGTTAAAACTATCTGGAGGTCAAAAACAGCGAATAGCTATAGCCCGGGCTATTTTACGAAATCCTCAGTTTTTAATTCTAGATGAGGCAACCTCTGCTCTTGATTCTGAAAGCGAGTTTGAAGTTCAAAAAGCTTTGCAAAAATTAATGCAAAACCGTACTTCATTGGTAATTGCACATCGTTTGAGCACGATAAGGAATGCCGATACCATTCTAGTTATCAAAAATGGAAAGATTCTCGAATCTGGAAATCACCAATCATTAATGAATCTAGAATTCGGTATATATAAAAACATGGTCGAGAAACAATTAGAACCCGGTGACTTTTTCTCTTCCGTAGACTAATTTTGAATAAATCGTTAATTCTTCAACAACAAAATGAATTCAATTAATTTAAAGTGGTTATTGCTTTCCCTTTGTTTTGGAGGTATTTCGATCTTTGCTCAAACAAATGATCAATTGGCTCGTCAACTTTTTGAGGATAAATCATTTGACAAAGCGGTAATTCTGTACGAAGACTTGGTCGACAAACATCCTCAAAATCAAGAATATTATGAAAATTATGTTCAGAGTTTGATTCAACTCAACGACCATAAAAAAGCACTTAAGCATATCAAAAAAATAGGTAAAAAAAGTGCAAATCCCATTCAATTTTTGGTAGATGAATGTTGGGTATTATCATTAAAACCAGACACAAAAAGTGAAAGTGAGAAACTGTTTTCCTTCATTTTAGATAAGTCCAAAAACAATTTAAATGTCGCACTACAAGCAGCTGACCTATTCAAATACCGCAATTTATCCGAAAAATCCATATTAATTCTGCAACAAGCAGAAGAGGTATTTGGTGATAACCCTCAATTATCCAACGAAATTGCTTTACTCTATTTGGAAAATGGAAACCGACTTAAAGCATTAGAACGATATCTAGATTTAATGGTTAGTTCTAACATCCGATATGAACAACTCAAACAAATTTTTGATACTTACATAACTGATAGCGCTGACATCATTTCGTTACAGCAACTTTTGATGGTAAAAATTCAACAATACCCCCATGTTCCTGCATTGGCTGAATGGTTGAAATGGACATTTGTTAACCTTCAAGATTGGGAGAAAGCTTTTGTATATGCCCGATCCTTAGATAAACGATTAAAAGAAGATGGACGCAGAGTTTATGAGGTGGGGATTTTGTGTTATTCAAATCAAGCATACAATACAGCTGAGAAGTGCTTTTCTTATTGTGTGAGTTTAGGTGAAAATGGAAATGACTTATCACGCGCTCAAACATTTCTGCTTCAAAGCCGTTATAATCGCTTAAAACAGCAATCTAATAATAACCAAGATTGGACTTTATTAATTCAAGATTGCAAACAATTCATTTCAGAAAACGGCCCTGTGAATGATGCATTACCCGTAGCAGAAATACTCAGTGAATTGTATGTTCAAAGACTCAAAAATAGTGATTCAGCTATTGCAGTTCTTGAACCTTTCATTGAATCAAAATATCTTCAAAAAACCACGTTGGCACAAGCAAAAATTGTTCTAGCAGATGTATTAACAATATCTGGGGATGTTTGGCAAAGCGAATTACTATTAGCCCAAGTTGAAAAATCATTTACTGAAGATAATTTAGGACAGTCAGCAAAATTCAAACGCGCTGAACTGTCATTTTACCGCGGTGATTATGAATGGGCCAACATGCAACTAGATGTACTTAAAGGTGCAACATCACGGGTTATTTCAAATGATGCAATGGAGTTGTCTTTATGCATTACAGATAACCTGGGTGTAGATAGTAATTTCACGGCTATGAACTACTTTTCTAAGGCTAAATTATTTCAAAAAATGATGCTTTTTGATAGTTCTCTGTATTACGCTAATTTAATTACCGTACAATTTCCTTCGCATTCTTTGGGGGATGATGTTTTGTATTTAAAGGCTAAAATTGCAGAATCTATGGGTGATTTTGAGCGCGCAAAAGATCTTTACAACACACTAATTGGAGCTTATCCAAATGATATTTTAGTTGATAATGCTTACTATTTTTTGGCACAGATATATCAGTATAAATTAAATATGCCTGAAAAAGCCAAAGAAGCTTATCAAAATCTCATTGAGAAACACACAAATAGTATTTTTATTGTAGATTCACGCAATCAATTCAGAAAATTGCGAGGTTTCTAATCATGTTAAGAACAAATACGGATACTGTTTCTATAAGACACTTGTTGTTTACATTCCTAAAAAAAACACGATCAAAAATTTCCAAATTGAATACATTTACTTCTGGGTATAAACTAGATTGTTTCAATTCAAATAATTTAATATCTCCACCAAATATTTGTGCATTGAATATTTATCGACTACTTCTGTTGGTCTTTACTTATTCATCGAATGTAGCGATTGCTCAACTCGAAAATCATATTTTTAATTCACCGATAACCGCTTCACTGGAATTTTCAGCACCCGATTCAGACAGTCAAAACATCATCAGAAAATCTGATTTATATGCAGCTTGGATGTTCAAAGACAATAGAACAAAAGGAAATCAATTAAACGAGTTAATACAGCCTTATTTTCATCCTGTACTTAGTAAAAATGTATTGGGGTTAACGTCACTGAACTACTTTAAAAATAATGAATACAGTGAATTCCACAATCCAGGTGAAACATTTTTGGGAACACAACTAATTTTGGGATTAAACAACGTCAATCTCAAGCATAAAGAGCGTTTTTTTAGAGAACCAAAGAGTTCTAAAGAGCACAAACTTTTACAATCACGGATGAACTTAGGTATGTTATTAAATTACCAATATGGTGGTAATCTTGTTCAAATATTCCCTTTGATGAATATTCAATATTTCTTCAAAGAATCATATTTCACTTTTGGAAGTCTCAATTCCAATACCAATCATCGACTTTTAGAAGCTCTTTACAACTATGAATATACGTTTACTCGACCCATTGAATATGGACTTGAATATCGAAAATTTTCAAAACGAATGGACATTAATTCATGGCTAGAATTCAGGCAATTAGCCATTAGAAAAATTTCCCAGCAGGAAATCATCGTATTCGGAAATCGATTCAATTACCAAATCATTCCGGCAAAAAATCACAAATACGGGAGAGTGGCATTACCCATTCAAACGTTCATCTATCATCAAGGAGGAGAAGCACTAGCTGTTGGCAAACCCATTAGTACATTGTTGAATTATGCTGCTGGTTTAAAATATGTTTCAAAGAGAAATTACTGGAATACAGAAATTTTATATTTAGGCGCGAATGATATTTCTCCTGAATCGTTAAAAAAAGTTAAAAATGGACATGGTGTTTTGTCCAATACATCTATTCATTTAAATAATCACTTAAACATAGTAATTTCTTACTTTAACAGCTACAATTTTTCAAGTCCATTGGGAGCGAAACTATTTACGAATGAATATGTTGACATCAACGATAAACGTGCTCATAGAAGACAAATGATTCAAACTAGATTTGTTTACAGCAAGCAAATTCCTAATAGTCCGTCTATTATTGATTTCAGAGTTGAACCCATTTATATAATAGATCGGAACCAATTTGCATTTTCAACAGGCCTCTATTTTAAATATATAATTGGTCATTACACGTATTGATTAGATTGTATATAATTCTAATCATAATAACCGTATTGAATTTTGTTTAACACCTATTAACGGGCAAACAACTCTTCATTTTTCTCGCAAAATACCGCTGCTAACCCTCTATTCAGATTTGATTTTTAGATTCTGTTTTCCGCTCAATCAATGAATATACTAGCCTCTTGATTTATCTGTAGCAAGAACCATTCTAATACCCAAATTTGCACCAATTTCCATTACATCAACCATTTGTTGCACAGTAAGATTACGGTCTAATCTCAAAACCACATTCAAACGATTTTCAGGGTTTTCAGGGTCGTAGAATTCATCTCTACTTTTAATTAATCGTTGTTGCAAAACATCTAAAGATACAGGTGTTTTTTCGTTTGCTATAAAATAGAATATTTGCGATTTAGTAGGGTCGTTTTCGTCAAACTTAACTGTGAGAATAAAGGGTTTAGTTTGAACAGTTGAAGTAGTTTTTGCTTTTGGCAACATGATTTTAATTACATTGGGATTAGCCAATGTACTTGCTATTAGAAAGAATAACAGCAAGAAAAACATAATATCATTCAGAGCAGATGATTCTACTTCGGCATCTTCTCTGTGTCTCCTTCTTAACTTCATCTTAAATTAGATTAAATTTATAAATGAGATTTTACTAAAATCTCCATTAGGTTAAGACTTTGTTCTTGTAATCTTTCTGCAAAACGATCGATTTTACGAACATAAAGTTGATAACCTAAGAAGGCAATAATACCTACCAAAAGACCAGCAAAACTTGCTACCATTTTTGTATAAAGTCCACCAGAAATCGCTCCGATACTTAAATCGTTGGTAGTTGAGATAGAATAGAATATATTGATTACACCCCAAATGGTTCCTACAAATCCCAACATAGGTGCGATACGTGCAATTAAACTTAAATAATGCAAATTGCTTTCCATAGCACTAAGCTCAACAGAGGCTTTTGTTTCCATAGCACTTTCAATTTCTCGCATGTTACTACCCAAAAATCTCAAACCCGTTGCAATAACTTGTGCTTGAGCTGTGGGAGTTCTATCGCAGTAAGCTAAAGCTGAATCAGGTCGATTTTCTTTTAGGCTATCTTTAACGACATTGATTAAATTACTATCAATCGCAGCTCTTTTGCTTACATAAATATAACGTTCCACAATGAAGTAAATAGCTAACAACAAAGAAAATGCTAATAGGGCCATTACCACTCCACCCTTGGTCATAATTTCTAATACAGGTGCAGAAACGTGTTCGGTTGCTCCAGCTGCTGCGGCCTTATTTGCAGTATCTGCAACAGCATTCGATGCTTGTAATAAAGTTAGGAATAACATATCTATGCGAATTAACGATGTAATTAGGTAAAATAGTTTAAGTACGTTTTAATAATTATCCCCAAAATGAATAAAGGCAGAAAAGACGTACAATTTAGTTAACACCTTAGAATCGTTTACTAAAAATTTTACGAATAAACTTTTTACTTAATTTCTGTAACACCTCCGCTAATGAGGAATTTTGTTAATACACTTGGGTCAACATCCACAGGTTCTATATTACTTTTTTCAACAACCAGTACTTCTCCCGCGATGGAATAACTCATTGGTAAATACACCGAGCAGAAACCTGGCAAACCAAGTTCCTCGAGATCTTCATCTGTCAAGAATCCTAATCTCCAAGTTGTTTCAGTAATTTTAATCCGTACTGGTTTGGTAAACTTACGATTATCACCAACAAATGCTTCAGTCATATCTTTGGTCGTGCCAAAAATCCAGGATAGTCCTGGTGCTTTTTCAATAATACCTTCTAGAAATTCTAAAACTTGTTGAGCAACTACACCTTGAGTAAATCGACCAATTAATGTGATTGCAATTACACCTGACGCCAAATAAACCACAATTTCAACAAATGACAACTCGTTTAAATGCAGTAAATCCGTAAAAATTCCTAATATCCAAATTAAAATAATTATGGTTAAAGCTAAAGGTAAAACGACCAATAATCCTCTTAAAAAAAGGTTAATTAACACTCTGGCTTTGGGTTTCATATAATTGAATTTATTAATATTCATCTCTTCAGGTAAATTTCAAAAGATCCTTACCAATATCAGTTCGATTAAACTTCCCTTCAAATTGAACCTTGCTCAATAATTCGTATGCCTTTTCTGTAGCTTCCTCAATAGAATCCCCCAAACAAGTTACTGCTATTACTCGACCACCATTGGTTACTATTTTTTGATTTGATATTTTAGTACCAGCATGAAAAATATATCCATCTTGGTCAGGCATTTTCCCAGCAGACTTAGGAGCAATAATACTAATTTCATGGCCCTTTTCTACCGATGAAGGATATCCCCCAGCTACAGAAAAAACGGTAGCAGCTGTTTGGGGTTTTAGTTCAAAATCAATTTCTGAAATTCCACCCTTTGCAATAGATAACAATAACTCAATCATATCACATTCCAAACGGGGAAAAATTGCCTCGGTTTCAGGATCACCCATTCTCACATTGTACTCAATGACTTTAGGTTCTCCATTAACATTCATTAATCCCAAGAAAAGAAACCCCTTGTAGGGATGACCTTTTTCTGCTAGCCCGGTAAATGTAGGTCGAATAATTTCATCCTCTACCTTTTTCATAAAAGCAAAATCTGCAAATGGCACAGGACTTATTGCACCCATACCACCTGTATTTGGACCTAAATCATTATCAAAAATTCGTTTGTAGTCTTTAGCAGAACCTAAAATTTTATAATCATCTCCATCAGAAACTGCAAAAACCGAAATTTCAATCCCTTTCAGAAATTCTTCCACGACCACTTTACTCGATGATTGACCAAACATCTTTCCCAAAATCATTTGGTTCAGCAACGTTTTTGCTTCTTGTAAATCTTCCGTAATGATTACTCCCTTTCCTGCCGCAAGGCCATCGGCTTTCAAAACATAGGGTGGTTCAAGAGTATCCAAAAATGAATCGGAATCTCCAATGTTGTGTTCATTGAATGTTTGATATCTAGCAGTTGGAATATGATGATCAATCATAAATTCCTTTGCGAAATCTTTGCTTCCTTCTAATTGAGAACAATACTGATCGGGGCCAGCTACTACTACTTTTTTCGATCCTATTTCATCATTTTTCGATTGAATGAAATCTGTGATTCCCGCACAAAGTGGGTCCTCATTTCCAGGTACCAATAAATCAATTTTTTGATCTAGACAGAAATTCCAAACATCTTCAAAATTGAGTGGATTCAATTCAACATTTTCGCCCACTAATGCAGTACCTGCATTTCCTGGTGCAATAAAAAGTTTATTAAGTAATGAACTTTGACTTATAAAATAAGCATACGCATGTTCTCTACCCCCAGAACCTAGTAATAAAATATTCACATAACAAAGTTACATCGAAACCACGGAATAGATTGAAATTTAATCGAATTTTTACTCTTCAGACAAATCCATTGAACCAAAACTAAAATC
>CAYPYX010000044.1:3156-19481 GCA_964415065.1 uncultured Rhizobium sp. | reverse complement strand
ACCATTGGTATAATTTTGGATTTCTAATTTTTTTGTTTTGGGGATGTTTGTATCGTATACGAATGTTTGAAACGGATACAACGAGGCAAATCAGAAACCAAAACATATAAGAAAGGCCGTCTTTTCAGACGGCCTTTCTTATATGTTTTGATGAGTTCTAAACGATTTTAAGCTTATATAGTTTCGTTTAAAACGCGTTTGACTGTTATCTATCGATGATTAATTAACGAAATGTATTAATAATCGTAGTTAAAGGCAGTTTCTTTCGGGTGTATACACATCACTGCTACGTTGTTTGCACGATTCACTAATTGTTGAGTTAATGTACCGATAATCATTTCTGAAATTCCCTTTTCGGTATGGGTCATTGCTACGATCAAATCTGCATTGATAATGTTTGCGTAGTTGTGAATCTCATTAGCAAAATTATCTAAAACAGAATCGTTAAATTCATACATTACAAATTTCACTTTATGATCTTCTAAGGTATGCTTTACTTGAGCAATATTGGCTTTCATTTTTAAATCCAAATACTCATCATCGGATTTAGAATATACGATGTGAATTTCAGAATGAAACTTTTGAGCAATGTTGATACCCCATTCTAATTTTTGCTTGGATTCAATGGTTAAATCAAAGGGCATTACAATTTTCTTGTATCCTTCGCTACCTAAACTA
The DNA here is from genome assembly GCA_964415065.1 of uncultured Rhizobium sp. Lineage (GTDB taxonomy): Bacteria > Bacteroidota > Bacteroidia > NS11-12g > UBA955 > VMCP01. The sequence continues at coordinate 18,803 of CAYPYX010000044.1, read as the reverse complement.
GTGCTTTTAACTACAACCACTGGAACTTCGGCATATTGAATAGTTCTGGACGCGTTTGATCCTACAATTTGCTCCAAACCACTTGCTCCATGAGAACCCATGATAATAGAATCGTATTTTTCAGAATTGGCTATTTCGGCAATGGTTTTATACACTTTACCAGATTCTGCACGTGTAGTAACTTTAATTCCCGTTTCGCGCTCAATTTCTTGAGCTTTCACGTTTAACTTAGTAACAATCGCATCTTTCATGATTTCGGATTGTGACTTGCTGAAAATACCACCTAGAAATCCATCTTCAACGATGTACATCAAAGTGATTTCGTTTTTGTATGCTTTTGCAACGGCAATTGCATGTTTCAATGCGCAATCTGCTACTTCAGAGAAGTCAGTGGGTACTAAGATGTTGTTATTGGTTTGGCGAATCATATAATACGTTTTTACAAAAATACAAAGTTACTTAATGGATTTGTATGATTTTTATCAGTTCGAACAATTATTCAAAATTTCAGGTGAAAATCATTTTGAGGTGTAAAGTATCCAATTTTCAATTAGCGGATAATCTGCAATTTCATAGACTGTGCACCTGTGTTCGATTTTACGCGAATCCAATACATTCCTTCGCTCAAATGGGCTGTTGAAATTGATTGATTGGTTGCCGTATTGATATTTAAAACTTCGCGACCCATCATGTCTGTTGCCACTACCTGAATCGATGAATTTAAACTGGCATCAGCCGTTTTAATAACAAATAAATCTTTTGCAGGATTCGGGGACACGACAAATTTTTGTTCCGCTAAATTTGAACTAGATGCACTTTCACACTTGATGTAAACCGTTTTGCAAACCCAAGTATCGCATTTATAACAGTTGTTATAACCCCACATACAAACATTGTAATAACCATTTGCTGGGAACGTGTATTCATGAACGGAACCTGTTTCCAAATAAATGGCCGTATTTCCGCTAACAACTTTCATTTTGTAGGTTACACAACTGTCGGTCGTAGTTGCTTTAATCACGTAGCGTTTGCAGTTTGATTTGGATTGAATATAAGTAAAGTCGAATTTCGACCAATCACATGTTTTTACTTGAGTAGTATCTTTTCCATTAGTTGTATCGTTTCCACCGTTGGTAGAGTCTTTTGGGAAACAATCAATGCCTACTTCAGTCCAAATTGTGGTATCGCAACCTTTGCATTTGTCGTATGCCATTAATCCCACTTTATAATTACCATTTTTTGTGAAGTAGTGAGTGTAGGCTCTTTTTTCTGCAAGAACAACACCGTTCATAGCTATTTTATATTTCACACAGGTATCGTTCAGATTGGTTGCTTCGAAAACTACCTTCCCACACATACTGGTATTTTTAACTGCATTGAATTTCAATCCACGAGATTTCCAATTGCACTTCGAGGTGGATGAACATTTGATGGTTATAGATTTACAGATAACAGTATCGCAATTATTGCAATTATCCATACCTTTTATACAAACGGTATAAGTACCATCTTTCGGGAATGAATATTCTAGAGAACTTCCTTTTTGAAGAATTAATGCACTGTCGTTTTGAGAAACTTTAATCATTGTTGAAACACAACTGTCTGCGTTTACTATTTTAATTAAATATCTGTTGCAGCTGTTGTTTAAAGGAGTCATATAGAAATAAAACTTCGACCAATTACATTTAGAATAATTGGTGGTGTCTTTACCTCCACCAGTAGTATCTTTGGTGTTGGTAGTATCCTTTCCACCTCCGGTATTTGTTGTATCTTTAGTGGTAGTGTCTTTAGTGGTGTAGCACTTGATATAAATGGATTCGCACAATGTGCGTGAACAATAAGTGTTAGTTCCACTTAATACCCATTTAATGGTAACACAGGTTTTGTAAGTACCGTTTGCTGTAAAGGTGTGAGCTGGATCACCAGATGTTGAAGTTGTGCCATCGGAAAAATCCCAAGCGTAACTGTATTTCTTCGATGTAGAGGTATTTATTGCACCAGGTGTGCTAAATTTCACTTTACCACATGTTGTAGTATCATACACCGTTTTTAAACTAATTTTTTGAGTATCGCAAGGGCAATCAGTCACTTTAAATTGATAACAAATCAAGGTATCCCATTTTTTGCAATTATCTACCACTTTCAGACAAAGTGTATAACCTCCCGCTTGGGAATACTTTGTTTTGAATACAGGTCCGTATCCCAATACTGTAGTTGAACCTCCTTCTCTCCAAGAAAGTGATTGACAACTCGTGTCATAAGAATATGCTGTGGCTTGAGCATACAGACATTCCGTTTTTACGGAAAACCCAATTTTAGCATTTTGAGCGTTCAAAGTGCTAGAGAAAATCAATGCAAAACCAAGTATAAACCAAGTTAATGCGTTGTTTAAAGTTGATTTTGTTGGACGGGTGGAGGATAGAGTTTTCATCTTTAATGAAATTAAAGACACAATAATAATGCTTTGCGTTGTATGAATTATAAATAATTTTTATAGTATCATTAATTCACTAATGATATGATCGGATATTAAACGCCCTGAATGAGTTAGGCTAATCTGAGAATGAGAATCATTAATCCAATTAGAATGCTTAAAATCTGTAATTTTTTGTTCTAATTTATCTCGATCTTTGGTGTTTAATGATGAAAAAATATCACGATTAATTCCTTCTTTAGTTCGTAAACCTGTCATGATCTTTTCGTTCAAAATTTCATTTTCACTGAGTGTTTCGGATTCAAACCAAGATTCACCATTTTTAATTTTTCGAATGTATTCCGCATTGTTGGAGACGTTCCAGCTGCGGTGATTCTTTCCGTCGAAAGAATGAGCAGATGGGCCTATTCCTAAATAAGGAAAACGCTTCCAATAATTACCGTTATGAATTGCTCTGTAACCGGGTTTGCAGAAATTACTTATTTCATAATCATCCCAACCCATTTCGTATATTTTCTTTTGTAAAATTTCAAATTGCTCAACCATGGATTCTTCTTTGGGATGGGGCTGTTTTTCTTTTTCAATTTGATGATGCAAAAGAGTTTTTTCTTCAATGGTTAAAGCATAACAACTTAGATGCGTTACTCCTGAATTCAATGCCCAATTTAATTCATTTTCCCATTCTGAATTTGATTTCCAGGGGGTTCCATAAATCAAGTCAATACTGATATTTTGAAATCCAGCATCTTGGGCCACTTTAATGCACTGTTTGGATTGTTCTGCGGAATGTTGTCGATTCATAACCTTCAATTCCATGTCGTTTAATGATTGAAGTCCGATCGATAATCGATTTATACCTAATTGTTTCCAGGCATTGGCTTTTTCTGGGGATATATCTTCGGGATTACATTCTAGGGTTATTTCAGAAAGTTCGGAAATTCGAGTTCCCCATATTTGTTCTACTTGGATGAAAATGGATTGTAATTCGGTAATTTCTAACAACGAAGGAGTACCTCCACCCAAATACAATGTCGTTAATTTTTCGGAAGTGTACGGTTCATCTAATTTGGTTCGCAGGAGCAGTTCCTGAATCATTGCGTTTACCATTTCTGATTTCCCCGATAGTAGAGTACTGAAGTGGAAATTACAATAGGTGCATGCCTTTCTGCAAAATGGAACGTGAAAATATAACCCAAGCACCTTACAAAGTTCAGCGAAAGTTTGCATTCAAACATGTATTTTTGCAATCTATGCAAAAAATACGCCGATTTATCCCGTTTATCCCAACGATAAAAGGGCGTGTTTTTAAATTGTTTTTTCTTTGGTTTTTGGTGAATAGCTGTTCTGTTTTCTGGGATTTCATCCCCCGAAACAATACGAATCACCAGTTAAACTGGAGTTCGCCATTTTCACATTCTGCGCAGGCTCAATCATCCAATGGTAATATCAATAATTCGAGTTTTCAGCTAAACGACACCAATGGATTAATGAATTTATCTGCTGGCGACAGTGCCTTCGTGGATAGTTTAATGCAATTGACCGACTGGAAAGATTATCCAGCCATGTTTTTTATTGATTCTTTAAGAAATCCCTTGCAAAAAACACGCTTTACCGCTCCGTTTTACTTGCAAATACCCGATAAAACCGTACGAATTTCGAACGATCCATTTAATCCATTTATACACGACACCTATTTGCGAAAGGCCCGTGGAAAGTTTTGGTTTTTTGGAATCAGCGTTTTCATCGCTTTGTATATCATTTATTTCCGGGCTGCATTTGGTAAACAATTGGAATTGCGCTTAAATAGTTTCTTAAAATCATATCATTTTGAAGACTTACTTAGAGAACAGGCTATTTCATCGGCTGCAGGTTCCATTCATGCTTACGCCATCGGAATTTTAGTGTTTTCCCAGGGTGTAATGTTGAGTTTGATTACCTCGGAATATAACCGATTGAATAATTTCTATATTTACCTGCTTCTCTTAGTTGCAGTGGGTGGTTTTTTCTCTATTTTATACTTTTTGCAGTGGATTTTTACCGGAAGCATGGATTTGAATGGAATCCTCAACCGACAAGTCCAAAGACAAATAAATGTGAACCTCGTGTTCTCGTTTTTAAGCCTTCCCGTGTTTCTTTATGTTTACTATAATGCTACTGAAATGCAAAATCAAACAATTTCTGCAGCCCTTTGGTCAGTGCTAATTGTATGGATATCAGTGCGTTTGTTGTTTCAGGTATGGGGAATTTTACGAGATAATGCAATTTCATTGACTACAATTTTGTACCTTTGCGCCTTGGAAATAATTCCTTACCTACTTGTTTTTAAGTTTCTCAGCAGTTCAATTTAAACTATGACGACCCCAGAAAGAGAGAAAAAAGTAAAGAGCATCCTCATTACTCAGCCCCAACCCGAGGCTGGAAGAAACGTTTATGAGGAATTTGTAAAAAAACACAAATTGACGATGGATTTTAGGGCGTTCATTCATATTGAACCGTTGACCCCCAAAGAAATCCGTAAACAAAAAATAAATTTTGCAGATTTTACGGCAATCATATTCAATTCCCGAAATGCAGTAGATTATTTCTTCTCGTTGGCCGCAGAAATGAAGGTGGAAATGTCGCCTGAAACAAAATATTTCTCCATCAACGAAAACGTATCCAATTACGTTCAGAAATATATTGTTCCCAGAAAACGAAAGATGTTTACCTCCAAAGGAAACGAAAAAGATTTTCTGACCTTATTTAAAAATCACAAGAAAGAGAAGTTTTTGTTCCCTTGTAGCGATATTCGAAAACCATCCATTCCAGATTTCTTCAATGAAAACGGATATGATTTTTCAGAATGTATCATCTATCGCACTGTAAGTTCGGATTTGAGTGATTTGAAAGAAGTATTTTACGATATTTTGGTGTTTTTCAGTCCAGCCGATATTAAGTCGCTGTACGACAACTTCCCCGATTTTGTTCAGAACAACACACGTATTGCCGGTTTCGGAGAAAGTACAGCTCAAGCAATTAGGGAACACAACTTAATTTTGGATATTCCCGCACCAGCTCCAGGCATGCCAAGTATGGTTGCAGCATTAGAGGATTACGTTTCCCGAGTAAATTCTAAATAATATTATTGAATAAATACCTACTTTTAGATTCTATTTTATTATTTGCGATTTAGACCATTTGTAAAAGATGTTAAATCGATCGAATTTGACTCTGGCTTGTCAGAGAATAAACTGAATTTTACGTTGTTCGTGCATTTTTGAGCTGAACGTTTTTTAGAAGAAGAATCAAAATTTTAGCTCAATATTGATAAATGTTGTCCTTTTAAAAACTCAGGGAAGTACAAACCCAGCAAATAAATTCACCTTGAAATTGGGTTACAAATAGGGTGTGTGTTCCTCCTTCTTTAAGCCCAAGCCGCTGTTGAATTTCCGCAGAATTTAGTCCCCTGCATTCTCGAGCAGTTATCGATGATTTTGAGATCTGGAGTTTGGCCAATTCTTGTTTTAATTGTTTTAAACTGCCTTTAAGAACATGTTGGATTTTGAAAGTTCTGCCCAATGATTTAGGAAGTGGTTTCGGGGATTGAAAAAATGTTCTTCCTTGGTTGAGTGGAACTAAAAATCGTTCTAATTCTTTATTTAATCCCAAGCAGTTTAAACTTCCGTGTGTTTCGAATAAATACAAAGACGAAGTTTCATCATGTAATTCAATAGAACTATTTAATTCAACATTTTTCAGATGAACTGTTTCAGAATTTTTAAATAATGTTTCTATTGAATCCAGATCCCACGTTTCAAAATCTTCATTTTGAATGTAAATGGATTTATATTGAGTGTTCGTAATATCTTCCCCCAATTCCAACAACAATTCTTTCACTTCTCCTTGGTAAAAAATGGCATAAAAACGAATGGGATAAGGGAGTTCTTTTTGTAAAAAATGAATATCCGTCATCGGACTTAATTTTACCAGCCATTTTTTGAATAAAGTAAAATTCTCCAGTATGATTTCGATAAAATTAGGGGTAAACTCTTTAGCTTTACCCCCTAAGCGATCATCACCTTTTCTTCGGTCAGGGTCGATGTAAACTATAAATTCTTTTGTTTTCTGGGGATGTATGATCGGGTTATTCGGAGTTGAGCTGCTAGTAGGAATTGATGTTTGTGATTCTGGGTTATTCGGGATTGGTCCGTTAGGGGGATTGGGATTCGATGTTACTAATTCTGCTCCATTCGGGGTTGTGAAACTCGAAGAATCCCTCAGCCTATTTAACAAGTCTTCTGCAGTCAAATCGAAGCGAGTAAACGTTGCTTTTGAACTAAATTTATTGAATTCAATTTCGTTGCTGTAAGGCAATGATGAGCCAGAACTAAGATTCAATGGTTGCGAATTAGAAATTAAAGTATCATACAAACGCTGAATGTTACATCGAACCAAATGATTAAGCTCTTTGTTGGGATCGGTAGAAATGACCGTAGCACCTGTGGAAAGCCAGGCCCAGTCATCTACTCCAAAACCACCGGTTAAACTTAATAAATGCGAAGTCTTAAAATAGTGAGCTTTCCAAAGAGCTACGGTTTGTGATGTGCATTGTTCAAATGCTCTTTGCTCAAACAAGCACTGAGCATCTACCCAAGCTGGTAATTTCTTTTTGACTTTGTCTCTTAATTTTAATTGTTCAAGAGCTATGGATAAAAATTCGCCGTATTTTTTCTGTAATTCACCGATTGTAGGTTCTTTTTTTGCATTTTCTGCCGTAATTATTTCCGATAGGGCAACGAAATTGCTGTCAAAAGCGTTTAATTTGTAAATTATTTCGGAAATCATGAAGACTACAAAGTTAATGGCTATCATTGGAATTGCATTGTTGATGTTTACCTCTTGCGGATCTCGTAAAAAAGACCGTTGTCCTTCAATGGGTCAAAAAACGTTTCAAGTTCGTTAATTCCTATGCTTAACGGCTGGAAAAATTTGACTCAAATCTCGGAAGTAGATGATGCAGTTGCACATTCTTCCATTAAACCTGTGGTGTTCTTCAAGCACTCTACTCGTTGTTCCATTTCAAGTATGGCCTTAAACCGCTTGAAAGCAATAGAGTCCGAAGTGCTTGAAACAGCCAGTTTTTATTATTTGGATTTGATTGCTCATCGTGATGTTTCCAATTATATTGCTGAAAAGTTAGACGTTCATCACGAGTCTCCACAAATCGTAATCGTGAGAGATGGTGAGTGTACTTATGACGCGAGTCACATGGAAATTGAAGTCAAAGAATTGATTTCAGAAATTTCATAATACTCGAAGTTGTGCAGATGATGATTTAAATTATCCAAATTAATCGTTTAGTTCATCGAACTGAGATTCAACTTCAACTACCATCCCACAAATCGTCCCCTAAGAAACCTAAAATATGAAATCTATTTACCAAATTGGTGATACTGTATCTCTTGAATTTTTGGTTACAGAGGCTGATTTAGCAGCGTTTCAAGGTGAAATGGTTCATCCTTTTTATTCTACTTTCGCCTTAGGAAGGGATGCCGAATGGACTTGTCGTCAGTTTGTACTTAACATGAAAGAGTCTGACGAAGAAGGAATCGGTACATTTTTGAATATCAAACATGTTTCGCCGGCATTATTAGGAGAAACGGTTCAGATTCACGCAACCGTTGTTGCTCTATCTGGAAATAAAATCAATTGCAGTTTTACCGTACGTGTTGGTGAACGTATTATTGCCCAAGGTGAACAGGGACAAGCAATTCTTAAAAAAGAAAAAGTTCAAAATTTGATTTCAAGTTTAAAATAAATTGAACCAGATAATTCGTTAAAACTTCAAAATATCCCATGGCAAAAGATAAATCCCCCAAAAAGATTGAAATTGTTAACCGCAAAGCGGGATTTAACTTCCATATTGAAGAAAAATTTATTGCTGGAATTCAACTTAACGGTCCAGAGGTGAAATCAATTCGTGCAAATTCAGTGAATATGGGTGATGGTTATTGTTATTTTAATGATGGCGAGTTGTTTTTGAAAAATATGCACATTTCAGAATGGAAACAAGCCAGTTACAATGCTCATGAGCCTCTTCGCGAACGTAAATTGTTGTTAACCAAACGAGAATTGAATCGAATCGAAAGTAAAATTAAATCCAAAGGGTATGCGGTTTTTCCCATTCGATTATTCGAAGGTGAACGCGGCTGGATGAAGTTAGAAATTGGTTTAGGACAAGGGAAGAAAACGTTTGATAAACGCGATGATATCAAAGATCGCGATATTAAACGTGAAATGGAACGCGGACGATTTTAATACTTTCGTACTTGATTGATTGTCAGTAGATTGTGGTTGGATTCTGTGGCCAACTCAAGTTTATTTTAAGAAATCAATTCAATAAATCGTACCGTTTTTTCAGTCGATTTTACATTGTCTGTTTCTGGAAAATTTTGAGTTTCATCTAGAATAAATCCAACTGCCTCATTGATTTGATTTAGCGTAAATTGGAAGTGGGGCACATTGAATAATTGGCATAAATGTTCCAATTTAAAATTTCGAGGTGTATGGATAAAGTTTCGCAATTCGGGGATTTTATTGGGACCATCAATCCAATCAAAAATTTTGCCGCCCCCATTGTTATAAACGACTATGTTTAAGTTGGGAGGAAGTTCCGTCCATAATGCATTGGAATCGTACATGGTACTAACATCTCCTAAAACGACTACGTGTTTTTTTTCGGGGGAAGCTAATGCAGCCCCAACTGCAGTACTTAAACAACCATCAATACCACTAACTCCGCGATTAGAATAAACTTGAGCTTTCGTATGTCCCGACCAACTTCCATATCGAACGGACATGGAATTTCCTAGGTGAATTATGCAATTTTCTGTTGCCGACTGAAAGAGTTTTTGCATAAACTGCAATTCTTTTGCAAAAGGCTGTGGTAATTTATTTGAATCTAAGGATTGAGATTCAATGAATTGTTTCCAATCGTGTAGGTATTGAGTTGGGAAAAAAATTGAAACAGCGGAATTAAATTCCTCTGTTTCCCAGTTTTCCTGGTTTGAAACCAATAATTCCAGTAATGCTTGTAAAAAGTCAGCTTCATAGACTTTACAATGTTCTGGGCGCGTTTCAAATGGATCACCCACCTCGCGATGTATTCCAATATGTATGTGCTTGGGTTGAGATTTTTTGAGGAACTGTTTTAATGGCTTAGACAGTGTTACTGTTCCGAGACTGATGAGTAAATCGGGTGCTAAACTTTGAGGGATATCGCGCTTTAGCATCCCCCAATCCCATAGATTTAAGCCAACTTGTGTTTGCGAACTACATACATCGGTGAAAATCGGCAGGTAGTTCTGCAACTCAGCTAAAACTGATTTTAGCAACGGTGACGGAGGATTTTGTCCTACTAGAATGGCTATTTTCGGTTGTTGTATGGGTTGAGTTTGATGCTTTTTTATTTCAGAGGAAGCTGTTGATGAATAATTTTTTCCGTGGTCTTGATCTGAACTGTTATCTTTAACTAGATTTGGGTTTGTACGTTCAGTCGAAGCTGTTGGTAAAAAATTATTTCCCCAAATCAGTTGTTTTACGTCGTTTATATCTACTTTATCGGGCTTTGGAGTTTGGTAAACGAATGGGGGAATGGAATTAGATTTCGAAAAAGCCGAGTCTATTCCTTCATAGATAGGTTCGGATAATGCGATGTTGAAATGTACAGCCGCTGGGATTTGGTTGAATGCTTGTTGCAGACATTGATAAATACCTTGGGTTAAATGTTCTGTAGTTTCTTTTCGGGGATTGCAATGAAATGATGTTCGAACGTAATTTCCGAAAATTCCGGGTTGACGAAGTGTTTGTCCATCCCATTGGTCTATCAATTCTTCTGGTCGATCTGCCGACAGAATAACCAAGGGAATTCGTTGATAGTAAGCTTCTACGACCGCTGGAAATGCATTGACCAATGCGGAGCCACTGGTACAAATAAAACCAGCAGGATACTGATTCATTTGCGACATTCCCAAAGCTATAAAAGCTCCACTTCGCTCGTCGGGGGATGAAATTAGGTTGAATTGACCGTGTTTAATCAGGGAAGCTACAATGGGTGCATTCCGAGAACCTGGTGAAATTACCCAGTTGGAAATTCCCGCTTCCCAAAATAACTGAACCATAAAATCCAACTTGGCTGACAACATACCCATTCAACAATTACAATGATAAAAAGATTTTAGTTAAAAAAGGGGTTGGTTTGGATTTCTCTACCCACGGAGGTTGAAGGTCCATGTCCGCAGTACAATTCCATATCTTCAGGTAGGGAGAAAATTTCGGTACGAATTTTATCGAGTAATAATTCATGATTCCCACCGGGCAAATCCGTTCTTCCAATGGATCCTTGAAAAACACAATCACCGACTACTGCAAAATTTTCATGATTATTTATAAAAATAACATGTCCAGGTGCGTGTCCAGGTACAAAACGCACTTCCAGTTGTAAATTCCCTAAAGCAATAGTATCACCATGGTTTATGAAGGAATCAGGCAATGGAGAAGGAGTGTAATTAAGATTCCAAAGTGCAGCCATAGTTTCGGAGCGTTGAATCATTTTTACATCGTCTTCGTGCAACAAATACGGTACATTTGGGAATTCTTGTTTGATAAACCAATTTCCAAAAATATGATCAATATGAGCATGGGTGCCTAGTAGGTACTTTAGTTTAAGTTGATTTTCCTCGAGAAATTGAGTAATTAAAAGGCATTCGTTTCTATCGTACATTCCAGCATCAATAATTGCTGAATCTTTGGTGGATTCATCCCACAAAATATAGGTGTTTTCTCCTAATGGATTAAAAGTAAATGCTTTAATTGGCATTGCTGTGTTAAAAGTTTACTGGGTTATAAAATTTCTTATTTGATCTTTATCATAAAAAAAACACCCATTCTTTGGTGAATTTACCTTGGAATGGGTGTTTATTATAAAACGAATATTTCGTTTGGATTGATGTAAGTAAGCAATAATATCAAATAAAATGCTGAATTACACAATTCTGAAATTATTCTGTTTAATTAAAGGTGGATGCACTCGTCGTACGCTTGAGCTACAGCTTCCATAACCGCTTCACTCATAGTTGGGTGAGGATGCACTGATTTCAATACTTCCATACCTGTTGTTTCTAAGTTACGAGCAACTACAGCCTCTGCAATCATATCGGTAACACCTTCACCAATCATGTGACATCCTAACCATTCGCCGTATTTCTTATCGAAAATTACTTTCACGAAACCGTCTTTATGTCCGCTAGCGCTCGCTTTTCCGCTTGCTGAGAATGGGAATTTGCCCACACGAATTTCAAATCCTTTTTCTTTGGCTTGTGCCTCAGTTAAACCAACAGATGCAACCTCAGGATGGGTATACGTACAACCTGGGATATTACCGTAGTTCAATGGTTGAGGGTGATGTCCGCAAATTGCTTCTACGCAAATGATACCTTCAGCTGACGCTACGTGAGCTAAAGCAGGTCCTGGTACGATATCACCAATTGCATAAACGCCAGGAACATTCGTTTTGTAGAATTCATCTACCATAACTTTTCCTTTATCCGTTTTAACACCCATTTCCTCTAAACCTAAGTTTTCGAGGTTAGTTTGAACACCTGCTGCGCTTAATACGATATCACACTCCTTAGTTTCAACTCCCTTAGCGGTTTTGATGCTTACAATGCAACGATCGTTTTTAACTTCCACTTTCTCTACGCTAGATTCAGTTAATATTTCAATTCCTTTTTTCTTGTAATTCATCAACATGGTTTTACTTACCTCTTCATCTTCGATCGGAAGAATACGGTTCATAAACTCAACGATGGTTACTTTAGTGCCGATAGTGTGATAGAAGTATGCGAATTCCATTCCAATTGCACCACTGCCAATGATTAACATTTCTTTTGGTTGTTTGGGAAGAACCATTGCTTCACGATAACCGATTACATGTTTACCATCGATGGGAACAGTAGGAAGCTCGCGACTTCTTGCACCTGTAGCTAAGATTGTATGATCTGCTTCAACGGTGCTTGTTGAACCGTCTTCAGCTGTAACTTGAATTTTACCTTTACCAGCAAGTTTCGCGTATCCTTTGATTACTTCGATTTTATTCTTTTTCATCAAGAAAGCGATACCTTTACTCATGCCTTCTGCCACTCCACGGCTACGCTTAACCATACCATCGAAATCCGTGTTTGCTTCTTTTACAGAAATTCCATAATCAGCAGCATGATTGATGTAATCAAAAACCTGAGCACTTTTCAAAAGGGCCTTGGTTGGGATACAACCCCAATTTAAACACACACCACCTAAATCTGCTTTTTCGATGATGGCAACTTTTTTTCCTAATTGAGAAGCACGAATGGCAGCTACATACCCGCCAGGACCACTTCCGATTACGGCAATATCAAATTTCATGTTTTTTTAGGTTCTTTAATTATGCGAAGATACTATTTTTTTAATTATCCCTTTTAAATTCCCAAGGCTTTGTTTGAAGCACGTTTGCGCTCGTTCTCGTCCAATAAAATCTTTCTCAAACGGATGTTTTCAGGTGTAACTTCAACGTATTCATCTGCTTGAATGTATTCCATTGCTTCTTCCAAAGTAAATTCACGTGGAGGAGGCAATGTAGAGCTATCGTCTTTACCTGCAGCACGGAAATTCGTTAACTGCTTGGCAGTACAAATATTCAATACCAAATCACCGGGTTTGATATGTTCACCTACAATTTGACCGGTATAAATTTCTACGTTTGGATGAATGAAGTAATTTCCACGATCTTTCAGTTTATCCATACTGTATGTAGTGGATGAACCTTTTTCTTTGGATATTAACACACCATTGATACGACCTGGCATTTCACCTTTCCAAGGTTCATAAGCTTTAAAACGGTGAGCCATGATTGCTTCTCCTTGAGTTGCCGTTAATAGATTGTTTCTCAATCCCAAAAGACCTCTAGAAGGAATTTCAAATTCCAAACGAATCATATCTCCCTTAGGAGTCATGCTTAACATTTCTGCCTTACGTTGACTTACGTATTCAATTACCTTACCTGAATGCGTTTCAGGAACGTCAACGGTTAAAATTTCAACAGGTTCACATTTTTGACCGTCAATTTCTTTAACGATTACACGCGGTTGTCCCACTTGCAACTCGTATCCCTCACGACGCATGGTTTCCACCAATACCCCTAAGTGAAGAATCCCTCTACCGAAAACTAAGAATTGATCAGCACTGTTGGTTTCTTCTACACGCAATGCTAAGTTTTTCTCTGTTTCTTTGATCAAACGTTCGCGAATTTTCTGAGATGTAACGTGTTTACCTTCTTTACCAAAAAATGGAGAGTTGTTGATGGCAAACAGCATGCTCATGGTAGGTTCGTCGATTTTCATTTGAGGAAGTGCTTCTGGATTTTCAATATCACAAACACAATCTCCAATTTCAAAATTTTCCAAACCGGTAACCGCACAAATATCCCCCGCAAAAACTTCGGTAGCTTTTGCTTTACCTAAACCGGTGAAGGTATACAATTCTTTGATACGGTGTTTTTCAACTTTACCGTCGCGTTTTACCAAAGTTACGGGCATGTTTTCAGTCAAATGACCACGCTTTAATCTACCAATGGCAATACGACCTGTGAAGCTAGAATAATCCAAGCTGGTTACCTGCATTTGAAGTGTACCTTCTTCTACAACGGGAGCAGGAATAACTTCAATGATGGTATCCATTAAGTAAGTTAAATCGGAAGTTGGGTTTTTATAATCGGGACCAAACCATCCATTTTTACCTGAACCAAATACGGTTTTGAAATCCAACTGTTCTTCGTTTGCTCCTAGATTGAAGAACAAATCGAAGATATCGTCGTGGGTTTTTTCAGGATCGCAGTTGGGTTTGTCAACTTTATTGATAACAACAATAGGTTTTTTACCCAAAGCAAGTGCTTTTTGCAATACGAAACGGGTTTGAGGCATAGGACCTTCAAACGCGTCAACCAATAGCAATACGCCGTCGGCCATGTTCAATACACGTTCAACTTCTCCACCGAAATCCGCGTGACCTGGAGTGTCAATAATGTTAATTTTAGTTCCTTTCCAGTTAACGCTTACGTTTTTAGCAAGAATGGTAATTCCGCGTTCACGTTCCAAATCGTTGTTGTCGAGGATTAATTCGCCAACTTCTTGATTATCTCTGAATAATTTGGCTTGGTGAAGCATTTTGTCAACCAAAGTAGTTTTCCCGTGGTCAACGTGTGCAATGATGGCAATGTTGCGCAATAAAGACATATATATAATTAAAAATTGCGCAAATTTCGGGATAATTCATTGATAAATTACTATAAGTATGCGGATTATCCCAAAAATAATGAGGAATTAACAGAATCTTGTGGGTAGTATGGTCGATAAAAAGCAATTTTTACCCGATGAGATTATTGGGGGATATTTGTTTAAACACGGTTTACATAACCTCAAATTAATAATAAATTAACACTATGAAAAAGATTCAATTATTGCCTGTGTTGGCAGCGCTGATGTTTTTAGCTGGTTGTGAAAAAGAACGAGTTATGGCTTTCAACGATGTGCCGCAGGAAATTCAGAGTTACGTTGAAACTCATTTTTCTTCTAACAAGATTCTTCAAACATTAAAAGATACCGAAGGATTAACTCTGACTTACGATGTTACTTTAGATTCTGCCATAAGTCTAGAATTCAATCGTTCAAAAGAAATAATTTCAATTGATGCTAATTCAAAGTTACCCGACTCTGTTATCCCTCAAAAAATATTGACCTACGTGCTCACCAACTATCCGAATCAAGTAATTACGGATTGGGAAAAAGAAAGTCGAAAGGTTCAGCAAATTGAATTGAATAACGGGCTGGACTTAGAATTTGATGAAGATGGTAATTACTTAAGAATCGACAATTAAGCAATCATTACACTCAATAAACCCAAAATTGCACTCATCAACTTGCCCCTTATTTCTGATCAAGAAAAGGATCTGATTATGAAAAAACTGTGGTAGTTAGAGTGCAATTTTTGCTGTATTAAAACATTTCATTGTAATTAGAATTCAATACCTGATTCTGTATACAATATTTGTTGAATTTAAGCCGCAATTTTTACCCGATGAGATTATTGGGGGGTGGGAGTTTCAAGGATTATGGGTAGGACGTTCCCAAAATTATGGGGTGTG
>CAYPYX010000044.1:0-3056 GCA_964415065.1 uncultured Rhizobium sp. | reverse complement strand
TCAAGGATTATGGGTAGGACGTTCCCAAAATTATGGGGTGTGAGTTTCAAGGATTTTCTGCATCCAAACCAAAGTTAGCCATTGATCGTGCTTTTTACCTACCTGTGGCATGCGTCCAACCTCTACAAAACCCAGGCGCTGATGAAATTCGATGCTTTCCGTATTTTGACTATCTATGCCACCGATCAGAACGTGAATTTTGCGGTCGATGGCTTCTTTAAAAAGCAGTTGCATGAGCCTAAATCCAATTCCACGTCCCTCGAAACCGGGAAAAACATATACCGAATGCTCGGCACTAAATCGATAACCAAACTTGGCACGAAACGTTTGAAAAGCGGCGAAGCCTACTACAGTTCCTTCATTCAAGGCCAATAGTACCGGGAAATTCTGCTCCTTCAATTGTTGAAACCACTGCAATTGTACATCTAAACTTCGCTCAGATTCCTCGTAAATGGAACTGGAATTCGCAATGTAATGATTAATGATTTTCAAAATACCGGGAATATGCCCGATTTCGGCGGATTTAAATTCAATTTCTGTGGTCATCTTTTTGGGGGACGTTAGGGCTTCGGTACAAAAATGCTAAATTTGCACCTTTATGTACGAATCGGAGATTGCCAAACGCAAAACTTTTGCCATTATTTCTCACCCGGATGCGGGTAAAACCACGTTGACTGAAAAATTCTTGTTATTTGGGGGCCAAATTCAAACAGCAGGTGCGGTGAAGTCCAACAAAATTACAAAAACGGCGGCATCCGATTTCATGGAAATTGAGAAACAACGTGGAATTTCGGTGGCAACTTCGGTTATGACTTTTCCCTACAAAGGGAAATGGGTCAATATTTTAGATACTCCGGGTCACAAAGATTTTGCGGAAGATACCTACCGTACGCTTACTGCAGTGGATAGTGTTATACTCGTGGTTGATAGCGTGAAAGGGGTAGAGGAACAAACCAAACGTTTGATGGAGGTTTGTCGCATGAGAAAAACACCAGTTATTGTTTTTGTAAACAAAATGGACCGCGACGGTAAGGATCCATTTGATTTATTGGATGAAATTGAGGAACATTTAGATATTCAAGTGCATCCATTGTCATGGCCAATCAACAGCGGGCGCGATTTTAAGGGTGTTTACTTGTTGGCAGATAAATCGTTGAATCTTTTTGAAAGCAGTAAAACCAAGTTAACCGATGATGTAGTTCGCATTCATGGTGTTGAAGATGAACGATTACCCGATTTAATTGGTACAGCGAATGCGGCAAAATTGAGGGAAGATGTAGAGTTAATTGACGGTGTTTACGGAAACTTAGATGTTCAAAATTATTTATCCGCCGATGTTGCTCCTGTTTTCTTTGGTTCTGCATTAAATAACTTTGGTATTCAAGAGTTATTGGATACGTTTGTTGAAATTGCACCAAATCCATTGCCTCGTCCTACAACAGTGAGAGAAGTTGGACCAACAGAAAACAAATTTTCTGGATTTATTTTTAAAATTCACGCCAATTTAGATCCTAAACACCGAGATCGAATTGCGTTTTTACGAGTTTGCAGCGGCAAGTTTGAACGGAATAAAGCCTACAAGCATACGCGATTAGAAAAACAAGTGAAATTCGCTGCGCCTTACACATTTTTGGCTGATTCAAAAGAAGTAATGGAAGCAGCATATCCAGGAGATGTGGTGGGATTATACGATACGGGAAATTTCAAAATTGGCGATACATTGACCGAAGGTGAAAATTTTCAGTTCAAAGGGATTCCCAGTTTTTCACCTGAAATCTTCAAGGAATTGATCAATCTGGATCCCATGAAATCCAAGCAATTGGAAAAAGGTATTCAACAATTAACCGATGAAGGATTAGCGAGTTTATTTGTTCAAGAACCCGGAAGTCGAAAATTTGTAGGCACCGTTGGTGAGCTTCAATTTGAAGTATTGCAATATCGTTTGGAACATGAATACAATGCCAAATGTCGATTTGAACCAAGGTCGATTCACAAAGCCTGTTGGATGACAGGTCCAGAAGCAGATTTGAAGGATTTTATGAAATACCGTCAAAACAACATTGCATACGATAAAGCAGGCTATCCGGTATTTTTGGCAGAAACAGCCTTTATTTTAAGGAGTGCCATGGAAAAGTATCCCGACATCACCTTCCATACTACCTCGGAACATTTGTAAATCGGGTAGTAGGAAGATCTAATTATTAGATATGGTAAAAATAACCAATTCCGAAAACCCAAGAGTTTTGCCAAGCATTGGTTCCTGGTTTAACTAAATCTTTGTCGAATATCGAAATTAACGTGTAGTTCAAATTTAGGTGCTTCGTTAAACGAGCCGATAAACTCATATCAATACGACTATCGAGCAGAGCTCTGTCGGTTTGATAGGGAAGGAATCCTAAATAGTTCATTTTTGCAGAATAAATATCTTTGGGACCAAAGTTTTTGGTACCGCCCATTTGAACCTGCATACCAAATTCATTATCAAGATATTCCCCTTTTTTTACTCGGGCAATGACTTCTTGATTTCGAATCTGATATAAATCTTGATTGATTACGTAAGTTTGTTTTAAAGTGATGTAACCCAAACGAACAAAATAATTTTTATGGAACTTATTTTCAGTTCCTAAGGCAAATTGGGTTTGACCTTGACTTAAAAAGCTGGTAGTCATGGTGGCCACATCTCTGCCGATTGCATCTTTGGTGTACGTATAACCTGGCAGTAACTGAGTTTGAAAATTCAATCCTCCGTACATAGAAAGGGTGGGATATTCTTCAAACTCCATACCGAGTTTACTATCGAAAAAAACGTTGTCGATGTTTTTTCGGTTGCTCCAAAATCCTTCTCCAAAGATGTCACTCTGGCGACTAGAAACTAAACCAATATTAATTTTCAGGGTATTATCCCAGCTCAGACGTTCTTTGGTAAGATTGGCTGCAGCATTTACTAGACCCGTAACGGTAATGTTATTACCTGCTCCGGCAGTCCAGTTTTGAGAAGTTGAAGCCAGAGAAAAGTTCAATTTAAAATCGGCACCATAAACCCAAACTCGGCTGGC
>CAYPYX010000043.1:12530-19712 GCA_964415065.1 uncultured Rhizobium sp. | reverse complement strand
GCATGTACTTGGTAAAAGTAATGAGCGGCGACAAAGTAGTGAGCACTAAGATCAACATCCAACATTAATAATTAACAGTTAGTTACATAGTGATTCAATAAAAAAGCCACCTTCGGGTGGCTTTTTTATTGAATTAATTATAAAATTGAGTTGTTATTGAATATTAGTAATGGTTCAAAATTAATTCAATTGGAAAATTGATTTGCAATTCGATTTATAGCTAACTTTAATGGTTTAGTTATAATTGGTTTGCTATACGAATTAGTCAATCTATAGATATCTATACAATTATAAATTCGAGTTTAAATACTCGCTTTTTAATAAACTGCAAATTTTATAACGTTCCTCTTTCGTGTCTTCGAATAAGGCCTCTAATTGTTTGTACACGAGATTAATGCCGAATAATTGAGCAAATTCAAAAGGACCTTTTGGATAATTTGTTCCTAATTTCATAGCCGTGTCAATGTCGCTTTTGTTTGCAGTTCCTTCCTGAACGGTATAATAGGCTTCATTGATAATCATACATAACACCCGCGCTGTTACCAACCCAGTTCTGGATTCTACCCAGTGCATCTTATCGTAACCCAAAAATTGTCCTACAGTCTCTGATTGTTGCAATAAAAATCCTAATGTTTCTTCGGATTGTTTTTTTATATAATCAGGAATACAAACCTCCAGAATATTTCGCTCAATCAAATGTGGGAACGCACAAATTCCGATTGTATTTTTCGGGGGATGGGGAATTTGAGCATCAAATATTGCTTGATCTATATTTACTAGATTAGCTGAAAGTAAGAAAATGGTATGGTCGAATTTTGCATATTCTGCAATTCTTTTCGGAAATTCATCAAAATTCAAATCTACAAATACATCATATTCGCCGCAGGATTGTGTATCTTGCACGTATGTTATTGAGGAATTTGATGAATGCTTTTCTTTCCAAGAATCTAATTTTTTACCTGTTCCCAGTACTGCTATTTTCATGTTCGTACAAAAATACATCAAATCATATGAGAGAAACCATTTTTTCTGAAAACGCGCCGGCACCAATTGGGCCTTACAGTCAAGCAGTTCAAGTTGGAAATCAATTTTATTTTTCGGGACAAATAGGATTGGATCCTAAAACCGGAATGTTTACATCCCAAGATGTAGCAGAACAAACCGTTCAGGTAATGAAAAACATTCAAGCTATTATGAGTGTTAAGGGATTGAGTTTTTCGGATGTAGTTAAAACTTCCATTTTTTTAAAGGATATGAATGATTTTCCTAAAGTAAACGAAGTGTATGCAACTTTTTTTCAGGATGTTTACCCTGCTCGAGAAACTGTAGAGGTTTCTCGATTACCTAAGGATGCTTTGGTTGAAATTTCCGTAATTTGTGTAAAAAATTAAAGTATGTCAAATCCAGAAAATAATCAGCCTACCGTTGATATTGAGTTAAGTGAGGAAATGGCCGATGGGATTTATTCCAATTTTGCCATAATAACCCACAGTCAAACCGAATTTGTAATAGATTTTGTTAGAATGATGCCTGGGATACCAAAAGGAAGAGTGAAAAGTAGAATCATTCTAGCACCACAACATGCAAAACGTTTGTTAATGGCTTTGGGTGATAATTTGTCGAAATTTGAGGAACATTTCGGTGAAGTAGACTTGCAAGAAGGTAACACTGCAAGTTTTCCATTGAATTTTGGTGGTCAAACTGGTCAAGCTTGAGGCAGGTTTTAAATCCGATTGGGATTGCAATTTTGAGTATGCATTTCCCACTTTAGTACAAAATCCTCTATTTGACTAATTGTTTATGTGGAGTGGATACTTATTCCATTTAACTCACCATAGAAAACTACAGAATACAAAATAATAAATTGAATAAAGAAGATAATAATATGAGTATGAATCCTAGAATTGCAGTAGCAATTGAACAATTGAAATTAAGAACGTATTATTCCGCTTATCCTGAAAATCCAAAAGCGTATGCTGAAGAAGCAAATGAAGCTGGAAAGCTCGCTTTTCAACAGCGTTTGAGTAATCGTTTTGAGGAATTGATAAATGATGGTTCAAATTCTTGGTTGGGAGAAGAAGTTTCTCCATACATGCAGGTCGGTTTGGGAATCGAATACCCTGTGTTTTCAACGGATACGTTGATATCCAATGCACAAGATGCTCGGAATCAGTGGAGCAAAATATCCCCCGAAAAAAAAGCCGATATTTTATTGGAAACCTTAGATAAAATACAAGATCGATTCTTTGAAATAGCATATGCAACCATGCATACCACAGGGCAGAGTTTCGTAATGAGTTTTCAAGCAAGTGGTCCGCATGCAAACGACAGAGCCCTAGAAAGTATTGCTTTGGGCTTGCAAGAATTAACCCGAATTGACCATGATGTTACTTGGGTAAAGAACATGGGTAAGTTCGATTTAACTATTAGAAAGAATTTTAAACCGGTTTCAAAAGGTGTGGGTCTTGTTATCGGATGTTCCACATTCCCAACTTGGAATACCGTTCCTGGTGTATTTGCGAATTTGATAACTGGTAATTCAGTTATAGTTAAACCTCATCCGAAAAGTGTTTTACCAATTGCCATAGTTGTGGCTGAAATGCAAAAAGTGTTTTTAGCACACGGGCTCAATGGTAGTTTGGTCCAATTGGCTGTAGACAGCCTTGCCAACCCCATAACTAAACAACTTGCAGAACATAAGGCGGTTAAATTAATTGATTATACCGGGGGATCGGAGTTTGGAGAATATGTAGAATCATTGCCTGGAAAAACAGTATTTACTGAAAAAGCAGGTGTTAATTCAGTTATTTTAGAAAGTGTAGGTGATGCTAAGGCAGTTTTTGGAAACTTGGCCTTCTCCGCTAGTTTATATAGTGGTCAAATGTGTACCGCACCTCAGAATATTTTTGTTCCAGCTGATGGTATTGCAACTTCTGACGGACGTTTGACGTTTGATGAGGTAGTTTCTGGTATTCAACAAGCGATAGTTGGTATGGCTGAAAATCCTAAAATGGGTCCATTTACATTGGGTGCTATTCAGAATGATTTGACTAAAAATAGAGTAGTGGATACACTTGGAAATTTAGGGAAATCTCCTGTGGAAGCTCAAGTAGTGAATCCAGAATTTGCCGATGCACGAATAATGACTCCTAGTGTTATTGCAATAGATGAGGCAGATCGTAATCTTTGGAATAAGGAGTGTTTTGGTCCAATTATGTTTATTGTTAAAGTTGAAAATGCTGCCAAAGCTCTGGAGCTTGCTGCATATAATGCAGAAAATAGAGGTGCCATTACATGTTTATGCTATTCAACAGACCAAGCATATTGCACTGAAGTAGAAGAAACGATGAATGCTGTATTTACTCCCGTTAGTTTCAACTTTACAGGAGCTGCTTTTGTGAATCAACATGCTGCATTCAGTGATTTTCACGTAACTGGTGGTAACCCAAGTGGCAATGCGACTTTTACAGATGCTTTGTTCATTAATAGACGTTTTGTTTGGGTGGGAAATCGCTACGCGTAGTTGGGAAAAAGGTTTTTTACCGGTAGTTGGTTTTAAATTCGATAAACCAAAAAGAAAAATATTCCTGAAAACTAACTTGTATCGTACTGAATTAAAATAAAAAAGGCTGCCCTTGGGCAGCCTTTTTTTGAACTCAATCAAATAAAATTACTTCTTATTCGCAGTCAAGTCAAAAGAGATGGTAATGTCTTTAGAAACTACACCATTTTTCAAAGCAGCTTGCGCTTTTTCAGTTAAGCTCATGCTCGCTTTGTCGTAGTTTACACCCCAATCCAAACGGTTGATGGTAGTAGTACCTTTTGCAGTTAGTTTTCCGTCAGCGATAGAAACCGCAGCAGGAATATTGATGTTTTTAGTAGAATCGCGTAAGGTTAAATTACCAGAAATTACGTGAGTATTTTCACCGTTAACTTCAGCTTTAACACCAGTGATTTCGAATTTAGCAGTTGGGAATTTCTCCGTATTGAAGAAATCATCAGCTGAAAAATGTCCGATTAATTTTTGTTTGTACTCATCAGGCATAGCTGAATCAGTAACCACAATCTTTTTCATATCGATGGTGAAGTTACCTGCAGTGATGTTACCGTTTTCAACAGAAATACTACCTTCTGAAATAGCTATGGTACCAGCGTGAGCACCAACACCTACTACTTTAGAACCGCCCCAACCCAATGTGCTACCTTCAGCAATTGTGTAAGTTGCAGCACTGTCAGATGCAGATAATGTAGAATCAGCAGCACCAGCCTCGCTGGAGTTGCTACCGCAAGAAGCCATAGCAAATACTGCTAAAGCTGCGGATACGTAAATGAAACTTTTTTTCATGTTTTTATTGTTTATTTTTTTGGTTTTTAATCGTTTTTTACTTTCTGAAATTTTGCTGTATTCTTTTTATATCAATTTTTCTTCAATTGCATCTAATAAAGCAAGTTTTATTTTACGTGGTCTAACAAACTGAGTTTTTCATATTGCCAAACACTAGTTAGTCCAATAGCACATAATTCTACCTTTAACAAATGCATTGCAAAGTTAAGCAAAATTAAATTTGTTTAAACAAATAACAAAATTATTTTTTTGTTTTTGGGATCCATGGGATTTCTCTGCCCCCAAATTTTTGGTCTAAAAATCGTGCGAGAGTGAATAAATAATCACTTAGTCGATTTAAATAGCGAATAACAAATTCTGGTATTTCTTCAATGTCAGATAAATGTACGCATAGTCTCTCAGCTCTTCTGCAAACACATCGAGCTACATGGCAATGAGCACCTTGTTGGGTGGCACCTGGCAAAATAAAATTACGAAGCTCTGGTAGTTGTGATGTAATACGATCAATTTCTACTTCCATTCGATCAATATCCGATTCATCAAATTCTGGCAACACCATTTTAGAATGCGGTGAGGAAGCCAAATAACTTCCCAAAGTAAATAACGTATTTTGAATTTCGGAAAGAAATTGCTCTTCTGTGCTGTCTTGAACAAAACTTCTAACTAAGCCAACTTGACTGTTGAGTTCGTCAACGGTACCATAGCTTTCAACTCGAATATGATGCTTTGCTACTCTGTCACCTCCAATTAATGCGGTTTTACCATCGTCGCCTTTGCGTGTATAAATTTTGAATGTCATTTGTTCGTAATAGAGTTACAATTTTAATGGAAATTGGTTTTAAAATGATACAAATTCCTGATGTTCGGAATTTGTATTTATAGATAATTTGCCGTTGGCGGAACCCCCATGATTCTCTGTAATTCGTATTGAATTCAATACAAATTCATTTACGAAATTCATTTACGAAATTCTGATGCTTTGCCGAAACGATTTTCTTTTTTTTCGCAATTGATGTTTAGTTACTCCAGTTCTTCTTCGGAAAGTTTTTTGAAAACTTTTCTAGGGATGGCATTTTGATAAACTACTTGATGTATGGCTTCAATAATTGGCATTTTAAAATCCATAGATTTAGCTATTTGAAAAATTAAGTCCGTTGCATAATAACCTTCTGCTATCATATTCATTTCTAGTTGAGCAGATTTGACTGAATATCCCTTTCCTAACATATTACCGAAAGAGCGATTTCTACTGAACTGTGAATAGCAAGTTACTAGTAAATCCCCTAAATATGCCGCCTCTTTAACGTCGCGATCATCTTGGTGAATCTCATGTAAAAATGATTTCATTTCCCGTATAGCAGCAGCTACATAAATTGCTTGGAAATTATCGCCATAGCCTAATCCATGTGCAATACCAGAACCAATTGCATAAATGTTTTTCAAAACCGCAGCATACTCGGCTCCAATTAGATCTTGTGTAGTTGAAACTTTGATGAATTTGCCCTTTAATATACCGGCAATGCAATCTACCCAATCAGAATTAAAACCACTTACAGTTAAGTAACTGAGTTTTTCTAATGCAACTTCTTCTGCGTGACAGGGCCCAGAAATTAAAACTACTTGATCGAGATCAATCTTGTGCGCCTGTTTAAGATATTCTGCTATGACTTGCTTTGAATTGGGTTCAATTCCTTTGATTGCTGAAACATATATTTTATTCTGTGGTAAATCAACAGAGGTTAGTACATTGTGCAGAAAAGCAGAAGGTACAGCCAATATTATTACATCTGAAGCAGAAATGGCTTGTTGGATATTCGAGGTTGTGGTTAAGCGATTCGTATCAAACTCAACAGAGGATAAATACTTGGGATTATGACCGTGACATTGAATATAGTCGGCAGTATCTGAATCTCTCATCCACCATGTTACGTGTAATTCAGAATTGTCTAATATAATTTTAATCAGCGCTGTAGCCCAACTTCCATTTCCTACAACGGTTATTTCAGTATGAATTTTATTTCCAGTTTTTGTTGAGCTGGAAAGGTTTTCGTCGTCCATTACAAATTTAGAATCTTTGATTCCTCAAAGTTACAGAAATCAGTCCACCAATGCCAATTGAATTGACATGTGTGGATCATTTCAAAATCTGAGACGTGTGTGCTTTGGTATTTACTTTTTCGATGATTTCAACCAAAATACCTTGTTCATCAATAATAAAAGTTGTTCTAGCCATGCCCATATACTTTCTACCGTACATACTCTTCTCAACCCAAACACCGTAAGCATTGGCCACAGTTTGTTCAGTGTCGGCAAGTAAATCAAACGGTAAATTGTATTTTTCAATGAATTTAATATGCTTTTTGGGCTCATCGGGACTTACACCCAATACAACATAACCCGCATCCAAAAAACGCTGGTAATTATCTCTTAAATCACAAGCTTCAGCTGTACAACCCGGTGTATCGTCTTTGGGGTAGAAGTACAATACAATTTTTTTACCCGCAAATTGCGACAAATTAACGATTTCACTATTTTGATTTAGCGCTTCAAATGTTGGTGCTGGTTTGCCTATTTCTGGTAACATATGCTTTATTATAAAGTTTGTTTTTGTGTTGGTTATTAACTAGTCGAGTTGATCAGATTCTTGGAATATTACTTCAGCTCGTCAAATCGTTTTTGCTATTTTATTCAATAATTTTACTTCAGCAATCAAAGGAATTGAAATAGAAATATGGTATGGAACACCCTTTTTCATCTCAATTTATTTGAACGTGAATTTAAGTTCGTCGTCACAAATGACAGGTGAAAAGGTTTCCCAATTCGAACGATTCTACCAT
>CAYPYX010000043.1:0-12430 GCA_964415065.1 uncultured Rhizobium sp. | reverse complement strand
AGTTTTGGTTAATTGAGTCTGGCAGAGTTGAATTAATTACAAATTCTCTTGAATGTAATCAGTTAACTTATTGAACAAATGCACCCTGGCTGCGGGATCTCCAATTCCATGATTTCTGTTTGGATAGTATTCAGAGTCGAATTCAATACCGTTCTTAATCAGTGAATTAACCATTTCAGCCGCGTTTTGAAAATGTACGTTATCATCTGCAGTTCCATGAACAATGAGATAATTACCTTTGATATTTTGAGTGAAATTCAACGGTGAATTGTTTTCATATCCTTCAGGATTCTCTTTGGGCGTGCGTAGATATCTTTCGGTGTAAATATTGTCGTAAAATTTCCAATGAGTAACCGGTGCTACGGCAATCGCCATTTTGAACACGTCGGGACTTTTTGTTAAGCACAAACTGCTCAAATATCCCCCGAAACTCCAACCCCAAATACCAATTCTACTCTTGTCTATATAGGGGAGTTGGCCAAAATATTCGGCGGCAAATCGCTGGTCCAATTGTTCAATTTCACCCAACTTCAAGTAAGTGCATTTTTTGAATTCTGCGCCTTGATTACCGGTGCCCCGATTGTCAACACAAGCCACTACATAACCTAAACTTGCCAAATGCTGGAACCATACGTAATAACGATTGTAACTGTTTCTGCAAATGCTATTGCCCGGTCCGCCGTATTCATACATCAACAAGGGATATTTTTTGTTGGGATCGAAATTGGCCGGTTTCAGCATCCAATAATTTAAATTGATGTTATTTCCGCGATCCAAAGTGCCAAATTCAATTTTACCTGGCGACATTTCCGCCATCGTCATGCTGAAATTTTCGTCGATATGCTGTTCAAAATACCCTTCATTCCATAGATACCATGCGTATTTTGGACGAGTTGAAAAGTCAGATTGAATGATGTAAATCCATTTGCAATTGGGCGAAGCCACCGCGGTTTCATTGCCGGTTAATACTCCAGCTGCTGTATTGGTTTTGGTACGTAGGATATCTATTTTATTCTTTCCATCTAAGTTGATGCTATAAATGTGATCTTCGATCGTAGAAGATTCTGTGGAAGTATAAAACAGTCGTTTTGATTCGTTGTTGAAACCCAACACTGAATTTACTTGCCAGTTTCCTTGGGTAACTGCGCGCTCTTTCTTTTCAAGGAAATTGTACACGTAAATATGGTTAAATCCCGATTTTTCAGAGGTATATAAGAATTCAGAACCGCTTGGTAAAAATTGAAGATTATCGTTTATTTCCACATATCGGTCGTCTTTTTCGGAAAGTATCAATTTTAGTTGTCCCGGTAAAGTAGCGTTTTTAGCTTCGTCAAGGATTCCTTTGTTGTTTGATTTAGCTGTATTTTTTCCTTTTTTCGGGGGATTGGATACTGCGTTAGATTGCATATTTCCCATTGAAGCTAAGGAAGTACCACCCCAAGGATAGTAGAATAATAATTCCCAATGATTCTGGTGACGATTTAATCGTTGAATACTTAATATTTGGTCAGAATTCGACCATTTAAATCTAGGAATGTAAATGTCAAAGTCTTTTTCAGTAGCATCATCTCCATATAAAGGCACTCGTTGTAAAGCGATGTTATTCATGCTTTTGTCTGTAGGTTTCAATCCCAAGCCACTGTGTACATTGAATACAAATACTTCCACTTTTGAATTGGGTTCTCCAGCTTTAGGATATTTCCATTGTTCTTTTTTGGGATATAAATTCCCGTAGATATCCATGGAAAATTCTGGGACATTAGTTTCATCGAATCGGTAGTAGGCAATGAATTTTCCGCTGGGACTCCATTCAAAACCTTGACTCATGGAAAATTCTTCTTCGTATACCCAATCCACTGCTCCATTGATAATCTCATTGTGCTTACCATCGTTGGTTATTGCGAATTCCTTGCGTAATTCGAAGTTGAACACATACAAATTCCGATCGCGAACGTAGGCCACATTTTGGTTATCGGGACTCAATGTGGGATACATAATTCTACCCGGAATGGTGTACGTTTTTTTGTTGTCGATATCCAGTACTTTCACTCGGTAATTTGCTGAATGTCGGTAGATACTTACAGGGTCAAACTTCAAGACAACAAATTTGGAGTTTTGTGAAAATTCATATTGCCCCATGGGTATGTACTCTTTACCAGTTGCAGTATCAGCGGCCACCCAACTTCCGTTGAACCATTTACTATGGAACAATGTGTTTATAGAGTCGGACTTAGTAGCAGGATTTTGTGTATTTACCCACCAAGTTTTGTTATTGCGATCAGTCTTAGTGTCTAAAAGCCAGTTTCCATCGGGTGAAAAAGCTTTGATTTCAGCCGATTTTGGACGGAATTTGGGATTGTTCATGTCTTTCAATGTGAATTTTTGTGCATTGGAAGTCGAGAACAAACATCCCCCGAAAAAAAGGGAAAGACCTAGTTTAACAGCTATATTGGGATTGATATTTATGGACATGGATTTGAGTTTAGTTTATATCAATATTGGTTTATAAGTCAATGAATGTGTTGCGGATGGGGAAAAATTATGAATTCGGATTAAATAAAAGTTATTTTACGCGATTTAGTTTAATTTCAGTTGCTGGCGCAATCACAACAGGTACCAATTCTTTTGTAACCACGCTACCATCTAGACCAAACCATTTTTCTGGTGTTCCGGCCAACATTTTAAGATATCCGTATCCGTCCATGATGAAATGATCCATGATTGGCATTTCATTTTCAGCTGAAATTTCTTCCTCAACTAAAACGAAGCGGAAATCACCGATGGCTGTTTTATCAGAAAAGCCGTGGTAATAAGGATCCAAATCAATTTCACCATTGGCCAACATTTCTTGGATGACTTTCTTTAAATACAAACTGATTTTGGGCTGAACACGGAATCCCAAACGGAATCGCACTTTATAAATGTCGTTCTTTTCGATTACATTAACCTTATATTCCATGGTGTATGGTTCATCCGTAACATCTACGTTGATAAACCAGTAGAAGTCAGCTCTTTTGGGACGTTTTTGAAGAATGGAATACAATATTGTAGATTCTACTTCATCGTCGAGACGAGCTTTACTCAAATAGATTAAATGAGTTGCAAATTTAGGAAGGGTAGTATCTTGGCTCAGACTGCGAAGTTTCGTTCTGCAAGTGCTGAGTTTTTCGGTAATGACCATTTGCGTTTTAATTTGACCGCTTCGGAAGCTGATGTACATTACCCCGATGATTCCAATTCCAATCAATAAGGTTACATAACCACCTTCCATGAATTTAGCGAGGTTAGCCCACAAAAAGGTGGACTCAACAATAAAGAATACCAACATGATCATCCAAGTAACGATTGGATTCCATCGCTTCATTCTTAAGTAATAATACAACAGAATGCTGGTCATTAACATGGTAACTGTAATAGCCAAGCCGTATGCAGCTTCCATTGCTTCCGATTCGTGGAATATCAATACTATGGCAATACACCCAGCCAATAAGGCTGTATTTACTGCAGGAATATAAATTTGTCCTTTAACGGTACTTGGGAATTTCACCGTGAATTTTGGCATGAAGTGCAAACGAATAGCTTCAGAAACCAATGTATACGAACCGGTAATCAAGGCTTGTGAAGCAATGATTGCAGCCATGGTGGCGATGGAAATTCCGATTGGAAGGAACCAGTCTGGCATGATGGCGTAAAAGGTTCTTGCTCCATCAAGTGGAGTATTGATGTGATTCATCAACCAAGCGCCTTGTCCGAAATAATTCAACAACAAGGTGATTTTTACAAAAATCCAGGAAATACGAATGTTTTGTTTTCCGCAATGACCTAAATCACTGTAAAGGGCTTCTGCTCCTGTAGTACATAAAAATACCGCACCTAACAACATTAAAGCTTCGGGGCCAGATGTTAAGAATCGATATACCCAGATAGGATTCAATGCTCTGAGCACTTCAGGATGATGTACAATTTGACTTACTCCAAGAACGGCTAACATACTGAACCATACCAGCATAATCGGACCAAAGAAGCGGCCCACGGCGTTGGTTCCAGCGCGTTGGAATAAGAATACAATAATGAGAATAGTAATTACAATGGGTACGGTTTCCAATTGACTCCAGTCCACTTTGTAACCATTCGATGGATTGATATTTCTCAAACCTTCGATTGCCGAAGAAACGGAAATGGGAGGTGTGATGATACCGTCTGCCAAGAGCATGGCGCCACCTACCATGGTGCCAACCACTAAATAGGGGAATCTTCTACGCAAAAGACTGTAAAGTGAAAAAATTCCACCTTCACCTTTATTGTCAGCTTGGAGGGTTAAAATAACGTACTTTAGAGTAGTTTGGATGGTTAAGGTCCAAAAGACAGCACTGATTCCACCGAGAATCAGCACTTCAGAGATGGGTTTGTTGCCCATAATGGCATTCATTACATACAGTGGTGAAGTACCAATATCACCATAAATAATACCTAACGTAATTAATAATCCGGCAGGGGTAAATTTGTCGATTCGGGTATGTCCCATAATAAAAGTACGGGCGAATTTAATGGGTATTCATGTATTTTGGGGATAAATGTGGATTATATATTCACAATTCGACTTAAAAATGATGTTCAACGACAAACACCCTGATTTTACAGAGTAAGTGTATTTTTGACATTTGTTGAATTCTTATGAATATTAATCCATAAAAATAATGATGTAGCAACAAAATGTGAGTAACTTTGCACCACATTTCACACACAATGAACCACACGAATACACAACTACCCAACGGTGCAGATTTGAATCACCAGCCAATCTCATCTTATTACGGAGAATTTGTTTTTGGTCCCCGCGCACAAAAAGGCTACTTAACCGATGCGGCTATCCATGAAATTGCGAAAGCAGTGAATGAAGGCCATGCAATCGACCGAAGTATTTCTGACGAAGTAGCGAAAGCGATGAAGCAGTGGGCGATGGACATGGGTGCTACCCATTATACGCACTGGTTCCAACCTTTGCGTGGTACCACAGCGGAAAAGCATGATAGCTTTTTTGAACCAACTGGAATTGATAGTGGAATTGAAGTGTTTAGTGGTAAAGCCTTAGTTCAACAAGAACCCGATGCTAGTTCATTTCCCAACGGAGGTATTCGTAATACCTTTGAAGCTCGTGGTTACACAGCTTGGGATCCAAGCTCGCCTGCGTTTATCATTGAAAAAGGTGGCGTAAGAACTTTGTGTATTCCAACCATCTTTGTATCCTACACCGGTGAAGCTTTAGATTACAAAGCCCCATTGTTGAAAACTTTGGCGTTTGTTCGTAAAGCGGCTACTGATGTTTGTCAATATTTTGATACCAACGTTACGGACTGTTCTGTTTCGTTAGGTGTTGAACAAGAATATTTCTTAGTAAAAGAAGATTTGTTCCATCAACGTCCGGACCTTATGTATACGGGTCGTACATTAATTGGACATATGCCTGCAAAGGGTCAGCAAATGGAAGATCATTATTTTGGTGCCATTCCTACCAACGTTCAGGCATTTATGAATGATTTTGAGCAACGCGCTCACCGTTTGGGAATTCCTTTAAGAACTCGTCATAATGAAGTAGCTCCTGGTCAATTTGAATGTGCACCTCAGTTTGAATCGTTGAATCTAGCAGTAGATCACAACACGTTATTGAT
The DNA here is from genome assembly GCA_964415065.1 of uncultured Rhizobium sp. Taxonomy (GTDB): domain Bacteria; phylum Bacteroidota; class Bacteroidia; order NS11-12g; family UBA955; genus VMCP01. Next base: position 6,761 of record CAYPYX010000043.1, on the reverse strand, counting down.
GGATGTAATGGAAGCCGTTGCTACCGAACATGGATTTAGAGTGTTGTTGCACGAGAAACCGTACAAGGGAATCAATGGTTCTGGTAAACACAACAACTGGAGTTTAATTACCAACACCGGGGTGAATTTATTGTCGCCCGGAAATTCGCCAGAGCAGAATTTACAATTCTTAACCTTCTTTATTAACGTTATTAAAGCGGTTCACGATCACGCAGATTTGTTGAGAGCAAGTATCGCTACGGCAGGTAACGATCATCGTTTGGGTGCAAACGAAGCACCTCCAGCAATCATGAGTGTTTTCGTAGGAGATAAGTTGGAAGATGTGTTGAATGATTTTGAAGCAGACAGTACATCCCCCGAAACAAAAGAAAGCAGAAGCAGCATTCATATTCAAAGTATTCCAGAAATTTTGTTGGATAACACCGACCGAAACAGAACTTCACCATTCGCATTTACGGGTAATAAATTTGAATTCCGTGCTGTAGGAAGTTCCGACAATTGCAGTTCTTCTATGGTAGTTTTGAATGCCATTGTTGCTAATCAATTGGTGGAATTCAAGAAGCGTGTGGATGCTGAAATCGCGGCAAACCCAGATAAGTCCAAAGAAGACATTATTGAAGGAATTTTGCGTGCCGACTTAATTAGCGCTAAGCGCATTATTTTCGGAGGAAACGGATATTCTCAAGAATGGGTTGAAGAAGCTGCGCGTCGTGGTTTGAGCAACATTAAAAACTCTGCGGAGGCATTGGCTGCTTACATGTTGCCAGAAAGCGTGGAGTTATTCACTAAACACGGAATTTTCTCACACAAAGAATTGGAAGCACGCACCGAAATTAGATATGAAACGTTTGTATTGAGTTTGGAATTGGAATTAAAAGTATTGAGTGAAATGATTCAGAACTTTGTGATTCCTTCAGCTGTTCGCTACCAATCTCGAATTTCAGAAAATGTAAAGAATTTGGTAGCAGTTGGAATTGATAAATCTTCAGTTTCAGCCCAAATCGAGTTGTTGACCGAATTGAGTAATTTGATCAATCAAGCACACAATTTGAACAAGAAGTTGAACGAAGAAAACGAAAAGGCACTTGCATTAGAAGAAGCACATGAGAGAGCGGTTGCATTTAATAATGTTATTCGCCCGATTTTTGAAGAGTTACGTTCAGTAAGCGATGAAATCGAACGTTTGTGCGATGATTCCGAGTGGACACTTCCTAAATACAGAGAATTGTTGACCTTGTCTTAACCAATAACCAACTCTTCAATTATAAATAGAAGGATTCTTTAGAGTCTATTTTTGGGAAAAAAAGTACGTGTAGGTTAGGCTAATTATGTATTCCTAAATCCTACGTATACCTATTTGGGAATTTTTAATTCCCATGAATCTGGGTAGTTCAGTGCTTTAAATCACCTACCTCATGAGTAGACTCTATTAATTTTGTAGCAATATAGATATGGAAAAAGTAGAATGTTTAATTATTGGTAGTGGACCTGCGGGTTACACTGCAGCAATTTATGCGGCACGCGCCGATATGAAACCCGTTGTTTATGAAGGATTACAACCTGGCGGACAATTAACCATTACCACAGATGTGGAAAATTACCCTGGATTTCCTCATGGAATTATGGGTCCTGAAATGATGGAAAACTTCAAAGCTCAAGCAGTACGCTTGGGTGCTGATGTTCGTTTCGGGATGGTAACTTCCGTTGAATTCAAGGCGGGTGGACCTCAAAAAGTAATCGTGGATGGCTCACATGAAATTGAAGCAGAAGCGGTGATTATATCTACAGGTGCATCTGCGAAATGGTTGAACTTGCCATCTGAACAACGCTTAAATGGTAGCGGTGTGAGTGCTTGTGCAGTTTGTGATGGTTTCTTTTATCGCGGAAGTGATGTAGCTATTGTAGGCGCCGGTGACACTGCATGCGAAGAGGCATCTTATCTAGCCAAAATTTGTAGTAAGGTGTACATGATTGTGAGAAAAGACGAATTCCGTGCTTCAAAGGCCATGCAACATCGTGTGATGAATACTCCTAATATTGAAGTGTTGTTCAACTCAGAAACCGATGAAGTATTGGGTGAAAATGCTGTCGAGGCAGTTCGTGTAAAAAACAATAAATCCGGGGAAATGCGCGAAATTCCAATTAAAGGATTCTTTGTTGCTATCGGACACCAACCCAATACCGATATTTTTAAACCTTTCATAGAGATGGATGAACAAGGGTACATTATTACCGAAAAAGGAAGTTCAAGAACCAATATTGAAGGGGTGTTTTGTGCTGGTGATGCCCAAGATAAAATCTATCGCCAAGCGGTAACAGCTGCGGGAAGTGGTTGTATGGCTGCTTTAGACGCAGAACGTTGGTTGTCAGCGAAAAAATCTGTATAATTCCATTCCATTTATATATTTTTGGGGGATGAAAGGACTGCTTTTGATCGGTGCTTTGGTCCCCCATTTTTTATGGGCACAAGTCCAGTCAACTTATTTACAAGATCCACCGATACCTGGAAATGAACCGAGTATCGCAATCCATCCAAACGATCCCAGTGATGTTTGGGTTGCATTCAATAATAACCATGTTTTTCATACGTTAAATGGGGGAAAACAATGGATGAAAATCGATGTAAATCCCGATCAAGGGTTTTATGGCGATCCGGTTGTAAAAGTGTCCCCCAAAGGAACCGTATACCTTGCGCATTTGGCAAAAAATGTTCGGGAAAACAAGAAACATCCAGAATGGTTTGATTGTATTGTTTTTGAACGAAGTACGAACGGTGTAGAATTTCACGCAACTTGCATTGGGAAAAATGGTAAAATGCAAGATAAGCCCGCATTCACGTTTGACCAACAACCCAAGAGTATTTACAACGGTAATGTGTATGTAGCTTGGACAGAATTTGATAAATACAATTCTTCCAATTCTACCGACTCGAGTCGTATAAGATTCGCTTTTTCGGAAGATGATGGGGTCAGTTTTTCACCGCCCATTACCGTAAGTGATAAAAGTGGAAATGCCACCGATGATGATGGAACTGCGGAAGGAACAAGTATGTGGATTGGCAAACAGGGAGAACTATTTTTGGTGTGGTCAAAGTCCGACACTCTCTGGATGGACATCAGTCGAGATGGGGGAAGAACTTGGGGTAAGGATCAATATTTAGCAACTATGTTGGGTGGTTGGGACGTGAAGGGAATTAAAGGTTTAGTAAGATGCAATGTTATGCCCATGATTTCTGGAGATAAAAAGGGCGGAATTTATGTGGTTTATGGTGCTCAAGAATGGAAAAATGGACCCCAGTCTCTGTATTATGTTTACAGCGCAGATGGGGGGGAGCAATTTTCGCATCCCCTAAAGATAAACGACGAGAAGCCAGAAATATCCGATGTTTCGCACGCCCAAGCGGTTTTCCCTTATGTAGAATTGGATAAAAATTGGGGATACCCTAGAGTTATTTGGTACGATTTCAGAAATAGTATCACAGGTAGATTCGTTATGGTGTATTCGTCGGTTTTGAAAAAAAGGAAACCATTAGCGAATACCTGCTTATTGAATCAACCGATCGTATTGCATTCTAAAAATGTCTTTTATGGGGATTATATAGGATTTGATACTTGGAAGGGTGGAGGTAAGGCCGCTATAACTAGTTTCCACGAAGAATTACAGAAGCCTGTAGTTGAAATTTTAGAATGGAAGGGGAAAAAAGCACAGATGAATAATTCTGCACCTACATTAATTCTGAATCACAATGGAGATGGAGATTCACTCATTTTTAGTACAAATATGCCCGGAGAAACAAGCTATACATTTGAAATTCGAAATGGTAGAAGTATTGTAGCTCAGAAAGTTACAGAATCAATTAGGCATCCTGAATTTGGGCTATTGGACTTTGAGGAGTTCCATTTAAGTCGCAAAGCTTTGTCCCCAGGCTTATATACCATAATCGTAAAACGCAAAACGAGGGCGATCAAGAAAAATATTTGGATAGATTAGACTTTAGAATCCTTGCAATATCAATTTGGAAATCCTATTTTTGCTTTTCTTTAAAAAATAAGACTTTAAACACATATGGCAGTTATACAAAAACTTAGAAATTCCGGAATGGTAGCGGTGGTAATTATTGCCGCCTTAGTGCTTTTTGTAGTGGGAGATTGGTTGAACGGTCGTGGAAATGGTGGTAATACGGATGAAAATCGCGATGTTATTGGTGAGATTTCAGGGGAATTAATTCGCGAAGCGGATTTAGGTCCTATCGTAGAAGAATTGTACAAGAAAGAGTTGGATCAGGATCCCAACTTCAAATTGGACGAGGAAGCCGCAAACAAACTGAACCAAAAAGCATGGCAGGAACTAGTGAAGCGTAAAGTTTTGATTTCTGCGATTGAAAAATCAGGTATTGAAGTTACGGATGAAGATCTCAACGAAATGATGGTAGGTTCACATCCAATGGAAAATATATTGGGAGATCCAACTTTCCAAACCGATGGCAAATTCGATCCCAAGAAAGTGGAACAAATCTTCCGTCAAGCAAAATCCAATCCTCAAATGAAAACTCGTTTGGCTGCTTATGTAGACCAAATGAAGAAAACAGAATTGGAAACTCGTTATGCAATGTATGTAGGTAAATCTCAAATGTTCAGAACCAAAAAAGAATTGGAATTCGAATATTTGGCTTCAAATCAAACAACATCAGGTAAAATAGTTGCTTTAAATTTCAGCAACATTCAAGATAAGGATGTAAAAATTACGGATGAAGATTTAGAAGATTATTTGAATGCTCACAAAGAGCGTTACAAGATCAAGTCAGAAGCTCGTGATTTTAAATACGTTGTATTTGATATAGTTCCTTCAGTTGAAGATACTTTGGCTGCCATCGAACAAGCAAATAATTATGCTCTAAACATGAAGAAAAGTCAGTCTTCACCTGATACCTTAGGTGCTAGTCCTTTCATTCGTAGAAGCGATTTAGGGGAATCTACACCTAAAGTAGTTGTTGACTCCTTGTGGAATGCAGCGTTGGGAACCGTGGTAGGACCAAGTTACAAAGACGGTAAATTTACTATTTACCAAAAAGTAGCATCTAAGAAAGATACAGTTCCTGTAGTGAATGTATCTCATATTTTGATTCCATTGAAAGGGGAGTTGCCTAACGGAACTATAATTGCCGATTCAGTTCAAGCTTTAGCTATCGCTCAAGGATTATACGATCAAGTAAACGGTGGAAAAGCAATTGCTGATTTAGCTGGTATGTACTCTACCGACCAAGGTTCTGCAAACAACGGTGGAAGTTACGGATGGCAAGATCCTCGTCAATATGTACCTGAGTACAAAAACTTCTGTTTGACTGCGAAGAAAGGTCAAGTAGGTTTGGTGAAAACTCAATTAGGATATCATATCATGAAAATGATGGATGAGCCCGATTATACCAACATTCGTTATGTAATGAATGAAGTGGAAATTGCCCCAGGTTCAAAAACAGTAAATGCCGTGGTTGAAAAGAGCCGTAAGTTCAAAAATCAAGTTAACCCTGAAAAGCCAGAAACATTTGAAAAAGCTGCTGAAATGCAGGCTATGGCTCCATTAGTAGCTAAAGATTTTACAACCGATCAAAAAGGTGTGGCTCGTATTGAACAAATATCTGAAATGCGCTCTATCATGTATTGGTTATTTGACGATAAGCGTGAAAATGGTGATGTTTCAGAAATTTTCACCATGGAAAATAAGCACGTAATTGTTAAAATGGAAACCGTTAAACACAGAGGCTATGCAACTGTTGATATGGTACGTGCAGATATTGAACCCTTGGTTCGTGAACAAAAGAAGGGTGAACTAGCCAATGAAAAATTAGCCAAAGCAATGGCGTCAGCTAAAACTGCTGAAGCACTGCAAAAAGCGGTTAATGGCGATATCATGGATTGTGGATCTGTTCGATATGGACAAGGAATTGTTGGTCAATTTGGACAAGAATTCAGAATCTTAGGTGCTATGTTCGGATTGTCAGACAACACCACTTCTAAGCCAATTGCAGGTAAACAAATGAGTGCCGTTATCTTCAAAGAGAAGATGCAAAAAATGGAAATCCCCGTTTCTGTATACAATGCACCAAACGACGATTCTTATTTGAACCAACCAAACTATGTGTTGAGTCGCTTGCAAGATATGATGTTACGATACGCATATGTGCAAGATTACCGTTACAAATTTGAGTGGTATAAATAAAATTATTAATCAAGAATAAGGAATCCCAGATATGTTCAGTTTTCGGAATGTATCTGGGATTTTTGCTGAATGAATGTTTTGAATTATTCAAAAAGGTTATTTCATTCAACACAAATAAGGTATTAATACACTGGGTTACCAGCAAATTTGAATAAATTGAAAATAACTTATATAAACTCAATTAACTTAAAAAATTAACAATAAATAAAGGAACTTTCGTTAAATTTAAATCACAAATCTGAATTATTAAATTATGTCACAAATTACACATGAATTATCCCTGCAGAATTTTGCAGAACAGTTTGAATACGTATTAGCAAATTACCGTAAACACGGTAAATCAGTGAGCAATTACAAAAATATAGTTATTGCTGGATTGGGTGGAAGCGGAATTGGAGGGAGAATTGCGCGTTCTTATTTTTGGAATGAAATGCCAGTTCCTGTGGAGGTTTACTCTGATTACCATTTGCCTGCTTATGCAAACAAAGAAACGTTGACTATTCTTTGTTCTTATTCGGGTAATACGGAAGAGACATTGAATATGT
>CAYPYX010000042.1:0-19726 GCA_964415065.1 uncultured Rhizobium sp. | reverse complement strand
AACGAACAGAAGAAAATATCCTGCTTTTTTCAAAATTGCTTGATTTGCATTCATATTGATATTCTTGGCGAATTTCAGCATTATTTTTAGCAATTGCACAGAAATTTTTTATCGACAAAAAAGTTGTAAACTTGTAATCGTGATGAAGGTTAACGATCAAGCAGTATTCCAGCTCATCGAAAAAGAGCATTTGCGTCAAGAACATGGCATTGAACTAATTGCCAGTGAGAACTTTACAAGCACCCAAGTTATGAAAGCTATGGGAAGCGTTTTGACTAACAAATACGCAGAAGGTTTACCCGGTAAGCGTTATTACGGAGGTTGTGAGATAGTAGATCAAGTAGAACAATTGGCTATTGACCGATTGAAAGCGCTTTTTGGTGCAGAATGGGCCAATGTTCAACCGCATTCTGGCGCTCAAGCTAATGCCGCAGTAATGTTAGGCGTATTGAAACCCGGCGATAAAATTTTAGGTTTTGATTTATCGCATGGTGGTCATTTAACGCACGGTTCACCCGTAAATTTTTCGGGTAAATTGTACAGTCCTAGTTTCTATGGTGTTGAGAAAGAAACTGGATTAATTGACTATTCTAAAGTTAGAGAAAAAGCGCTTGCTGAACAACCCAAATTAATCATTTGTGGAGCTAGTAGTTACTCTAGAGACTGGGATTACCAGACACTTCGTGCCATCGCTGATGAAGTTGGTGCGTTGTTATTAGCTGATATTTCTCACCCAGCAGGATTAATTGCAAAAGGTCTTCTTAATAACCCATTACCTCATTGTCATATCGTTACTTCAACCACTCACAAAACACTAAGAGGTCCCCGCGGCGGGGTTATTATGATGGGTAAAGACTTTGAAAATCCGTTTGGAATCAAAGCACCTAATGGAGAGTTGAGAAAAATGTCGGCTATTTTGGATGGTGCTGTTTTTCCCGGAACTCAAGGCGGACCATTGGAACATGTAATTGCAGCTAAAGCAGTTGCATTCGGAGAAGCATTATCCGACGACTTTAAAACATACGGAATCCAAGTTATGGCAAACGCAAAAGCACTTGCTGCTGCCATGATCAAAAGAGGTTATTCAGTAATTTCTGGAGGCACAGATAACCACATGATGTTGATTGATTTGCGTCCTAAATCTGCAGATCTTACAGGTAAAATGGCAGAAAACACATTGGTTAAATGCCACATAACCATCAATAAAAACACCGTTCCATTTGAGGAGAGAAGTCCTTTCGTTACTTCAGGTATTCGTTTAGGTACCCCAGCTGTTACCACTCGCGGGATGAAAGAGGAACATATGGAAACCATTGCCGACTTAATTGACAGAGCATTGATGAATCACAGCAATGAAGAAGCTTTGCAACAAATTGGCGACGAAGTAAAAGAACTAATGAAAAACTTCCCCTTATATGAAAACATGGATTAAAAATTCTACATTGTTTTTAGCTGCGCTATTAACAATTCCTACAATTATTGCACAAATCACCATCGAAAAACGATTAGAAATCGAAATGAACGATGGTTATATCGGTGAAACCGTAATTCCTGGTGGTAAAAATGGTTTTGTTATCGTTTCACGTTCAAAGAACCGTGTTGAAGGTGCTTACGAGTGGAAACACGATGTTTATAACAACAATTTAGAGTTACAAAAATCAGAAAGCATTTCCATTCCGAAAGGATATAGTTTCACCGAACCAATACAATGTGAGAATTCCGTACATTATCTGTATTACCGTAAGAATAAAGATGCGCATGCCGTAACCTATGAGAAATCTACTGGAAAAATCAACGACGTTGAAGTGGAAATTCCTGAAGGTTTCAAGTTATACGAAATTCCATTCAGTATGGATGGTTATTTAAACTATGCGGCTGAATCAGGAGTTTTTTACCATTGCGGAAAATACGAGAAAAATCCTGCAGTTCTTGCCATCGACATGGAAAAAGGTTCATCTACCATTATTCCCATTGTAGATGTTGAAGGAATTAAACCCAACAAACTCAAATTTTATGGCGTTTATACCATTGCTGGAACCAACGAATTCGCTGTTGTACTGGAAGTAAAAAGAAGTCGTAAATTCAACAGCACATATTGTTTGGTATACGATAAAGAAGGTAACCGTAAAGCCATGGTATTATTAAATCCGTCTGTGGATGTCAATCTTAACTCCGTTTCAATCGAAAAAATGGATGATAAAAGCTACGCTATTACTGGAAATTACTCAACCCGTTCTAAAACGACCAGTGAGGGCATTTATTTTGGAAAATTCAGTAACGATGGTATGGATTTTTTAAAGGTTCACAATTATACCTCCATGAAAACCTTCTTTGATTATCTTTCAAATCGCCGTCAAGAGAAAATCGAACGTAAAATTGAAAGAGCCAAAGAAAAAGGCAAAGAACTTTCTTACAACTATTTAATGACTTCTCACAAAATCATGAAACTGGGAAATCGTTTTATTTATGTAGGTGAAGCTTTTTATCCTACCTATCGCACGGAAACCACCTATGTAAATGGAAAGCCTCAAACACGTCGCGTTTTTGATGGCTATCAATATACACATGCCTTGGTTGTTGGATTCGACGCTGAAGGAAACAAAGTTTGGGATCAAACCATGACGTTGTACCAAGTAAACAAGCCCATGTTTGTGAAACAATTTATCCGCGTAGGTGTAAATCCCAACGGCAATACGGTGGATCTAGCTTTTGCATCCAATTGGAATATTTACAAAAAACAAATTAATGCTGATGGTGGTTTGGTCCAAGATAAAATGTCAAAAGCCAATTCTACCAATGATCCAAACGAAAAAGTTCGTCAAAGTTCTGAAGGTGAATTAGAATTTTGGTACGATAATTATTTCATTAATTACGGATTCCAAAAAATCAAAAATACCGAAGACAAAAGTAAACGTAAAGTATTCTACGTAAATAAATTAATGTTTTAGGTAAATCAGTTTACCTAACTACAATTTTAGATTTTGCTTTAAGCTATTTATCAAAGCTAGGTACCCAATAAACAGGTGCCTAGCTTTTTTGATTAATCCTTGCCCAATTCAATTAAACTCTACCCATTTGATTAATCCCAACAATCTAGAAGTTCTTCCCATTCCTTCCAATTCTTCCTATCCAACTTTACATCTTTCCAGGTAGTATTTGGTTCCAATACAACCAAGGCAGCATATATCGCTTCAAAAAGTACATGCTGTAACGTTCCTTACTCTGATCGAATGGAAAAGTTTCTTGAGGCACATTGTCGTAATCAAATTCTGCCATTACCAACTTTCCGTATCCTGTTACCAAAGGACAACTTGAATAACCGTTGTACGAGGAAATACATGCTTTTCCATCCATTACTGCCAAAATATTTTTAACCAAAACTGGAACTTGTTTGCGAATCGCAGCTCCGGTCTTTGCCGTAGGCAAACCAGCTGCATCGCCCAATGAAAATACATTGGAATATCGCACATGTTGCAACGAGTTCTTATCAACATCCACCCAACCTGCGGCATTGGCTAATCGACTGTTTTTCACAAAATCGGGGGCGCTTTGAGGGGGCACCACGTGAATAAACTCATAATCAATCCAAACCGATTCGCCTTGTTTTTCTGGGTCCAAATACTCAAAACGAGCCCGTTTATTTTCGGCATCAATTTCAACCAAATTCGTTTTAAAATTTAACTGAATATTTCCGCGTTTTACTACTTCCAACAAGGTTTTTTCGAATTTTTCAACCCCAAATAAGCGTGTCCCTCCACTCCAATATTGAAGATTAAATTTGCTCAAAGTACCTTGCTTTCTGAAATAATCGGCCGCTAGGTACAAAATCTTATGAGGTGCACCTCCACATTTTACCGGTGTTGGTGGATTGGTAAACAACACATTGCCACCTTTCGCATTTTTCAAACATTCCCAAGTGTATTCGGCATGTTCAAATGAGTAATTACTGGTAATTCCATTTTTACCCAAATTGCCCTCAAGTCCTTTAATTAAGTGCCAATTCAACTGAATTCCTGGAGCAACCACCATAAAATCGTATTGAACCACTTCTCCACTGCCTAAAGTCACTGAATTCCCCTCTGGGTTAAATTCCGTTACACGTTCCTTAATCCAATTTACGTTCTCAGGCATCACCGAAGATTCTAACCGCTCTGTATCTTGCAAATTGTAAACTCCCGCTCCTACCAAGGTCCAAGCCGGTTGATAATAGTGTTTTTCGCTTGGTTCAACAATTCCAATATCCAATTTTGAATTCGATCTAAGCAGTTGAGACGCTAAAGAAATTCCAGCGTTGCCGCCTCCAATAATGAGTATTTGATGTTTCATATTCTGATATTTTCTTGTTATTTTTTGATTTTCGGGGGATGCTTTTTCGGGATGTATCTAATAATAATTCAACCCATTATAATAACCAGAACATCCGAAAAACACATTCCCAAACCGCAATTTATATTTGTATTAAACCCTATAATATGATTTATATCATTTATTTCTACTTGTGTGATAATTGTCACCAAAAATCAACAACAACTCTGACAAATCCTGTAACTGATCCAACCCAATAAGCTCACTAATCGCTTCATTTCAAAATCCGCAACTACTACTTTCAAAACAATTTTCTGCTCACCCTACGCCGCGTGCTAGCCATTTGCGACGTAAATCCTTAAAAAAGAAAATATAACCAGATCCAGTCACAAAAATTAGCCAACCCACGAATAATACTCCGCGACGTACAGATGTTTCAATTACACTACTTGTTATGCCATCGATGTACATCCACAACGAAACAATAACAACAGTTGCCAAAACCATTACCATAAAAACCATTCGAACATGCTTCCAAGTCCATGAAAAATGTTTGTGTCGGAGTATATATAAAAAACACATCCCCGAAAACAACATTTGAGAAAGCAAACAACTGAATGCAGCGCCCGCAATTCCCCATGTAGGTAATAGAATATAATTCAGTGAAATATTCAATCCCATGGTAATTACCGATAAGTATGTAAGCCATTTCATCTTACCCAATGCCGTGATATATGTACCAAATATATGCACCAACGACATCGGAATGAAAGCAGCCATCAGGAGTGAAAATACCCAATGAGAGTAGCTCAAATGCAACGGGAATCTACTAATAAATGAAGCTGATTCTTCATGATACAACTCTTGGAGAATATCGTTTCCCAGAAGAAAAACAAATAAAAAGGCAGAAGTACTGACCCAAAATACCAACCTAAAACCTCCAGATAACAATCCGTGATTGGAATCACCTTTTGCCAATTTTTGACTGAACATTGGCAGCAGCTGTGTGCTTAGCAACGTACTAAAAATCAATGCTGCATCTAATAAACGATAGCTTTTCGCATAATCGCCTGCTGCCTCGTAGCCACCTCCCAAATTTCGAATCATTAACGCATCAATTCGAGTAAAAATACTCATAGACAGCGCCATGGCCATGAACCAAAATACCCCTTTCAACCACGTTTTCAACTCAGATGAATCTGGAGAATCACTCACCGAAATGCTCGATACCTCACCCTCCATGTGATCCGGTTTAACCGTCTTCTTTCTAAAACGCAATAAATATCCCCCGAAAATCAATGCAACTACATAACCGGTCGATTGCGATAATAAGAACCACTGAATTCCTTTGAATCCTTGGAAAGAATCAGACATCCCCCAAAACAAAAAACCACAAATAATTACTGCAACTAATCGATCCAAAACAGATAAAATTCCATCAGAAACGAACAAATGTCGTCCTTGAAGTACTGCTCTTATGGTCAAAATTACGGATGCTAAAATTTGATTCATCACAACCAATGCAATCAAAAAAGGGTCCAGTTTTTGAATGAGCGAAACAGCCAAAATTGCAAGAATATATAGGCCTCCTAAAGTGAGTCTCAGATATAAAAATCGCTTCCAATGAGCCAATTCACCTTTTTGCGCTACTTCCCGAGACACATAGGAATTCAAACCGGCATCTAACAGCACGGCAAACAATAATCCCACATTGAAATGCACAAAATAAGTTCCATACCACTGCGAACCCAACTGATTTTGAACCGTGCGCTCAATCCACAGTATCCAAAAAGGCTTCACCAGCCAATTCAGTGCTTGGAGCCAAATTAAATTTTTGACAAAGGAACGAGACATGTGCGCTGCGAAGGTAGCATTTTTCAAACTATCTTTGCCAAGTGCACGACATTGAACCCCATTTTGCTTGGTTGAATCAGTATTCCGCAGCCGAAGACCCGCGTTCTCCGTTTTTTGAGCGTGAGTACAGTGAATTTTACTTTGAGCATAGCGTTTACAATTATTTGATTCATCCTCAATGGGATCATTTTGGAAGCAATACCTTGTATATCAAAATCCTGTATGCGGATTATACTGATCAATTTGCCATTATCGAAATGATTGGCGAATGGAATGATGCTATATACAATGATATCATGCAGTTAAAGCGTGAAGTTATAGAGGTGTTAGTAGCAAATGGAATAATTCATTTCATCCTCATCGGTGAAAATGTCATGAACTTTCACGCTTCCGACGACTCCTATTATGAAGAGTGGTTTCAAGACGTAGAAGACGGTTGGATAGCCTTACTTAACTTCCGGGAACACGTACTTCAAGAGTTCAAAACCAATCGCATTGATTATTATTTGAATTTCGGGGGAAGCCTAGACGAAATACTTTGGCGCAAATTGGGTCCACGACAACTATTCCATTTTGTTCACGAAACTCTAACAAAAAGACTACATTAAAAGCAAAATATTAGGGGATTTAACTCATTTTCGTATTTTTGCGTTTCAATTTAAAAACTATGAGAGAATTAGCATTCCGCGAAGCCCTTAGAGAAGCCATGCAAGAAGAAATGCGCGCCGATGATCGCGTGTTCCTTTTGGGGGAAGAAGTGGCAGAATACAACGGAGCTTATAAAGTAAGCCAAGGCATGCTCGATGAATTTGGCTCACGACGTGTAATCGATACACCCATCGCCGAATTGGGTTTTGCCGGTATTGCAGTTGGTGCAGCAATGAACGGACTTCGTCCAATCTGCGAATTCATGACTTTTAACTTTTCGTTGGTGGCAATTGACCAAGTAATCAACTCCGCTGCAAAAATTAATAGTATGTCTGACGGACAATTCCTTTGTCCCATCGTTTTCCGTGGTCCTACAGGAAGCGCTGGTCAATTGGCACAACAACACTCTCAAAACTTTGAAAATTGGTATGCTAATACCCCTGGATTGAAGGTAGTTGTTCCATCCAATCCTGCTGATGCCAAAGGTTTGTTAAAAAGTGCTATCCGCGATGAAAATCCAGTAATTTTCATGGAAAGCGAACAAATGTATGGCTTCAAAGGCATGGTTCCTGATGGTGAATACCTCATTCCAATCGGAAAAGCCGATGTTGTAAAACAAGGTACTGACGTTACCATCGTGAGCTTTGGTAAAATGATGTTGCGTTGCCATGATGCCATTAAAGCATTAGAAGCAGAAGGTATAAATGCAGAATTGATTGACTTACGTACCGTTCGTCCAATCGATTATGATACCGTAATTGAATCCGTAAAGAAAACCAATCGTTTGGTTGTTGTTGAAGAGGCTTGGCCGTTGGCAAGTATCAGCTCAGAAATCAGTCACATCGTTCAACGCCGTGCATTTGATTTCTTGGATGCTCCTGTTCATCGTGTAACGTCTATGGATACCAATTTGCCTTACGCACCTACATTTGTTGAAGCATATCTTCCGAGTGTTGAACGTATTGTAAAAGCCTGTCATAGCGTGCTTTACCGCAATTAAACTAAAGTGGGTTCGACTAAAATAGGTTTGACTATTGTAGGATCCACTTTGGTTCGAAACAGATTAGATTAGTACAATTAGTAATAAGCAATTGCACTAAAATAATCCGGCAACAATCGATCGATGGAATAACCCAATTAGATCAAATGGATTTTATTCTAAACTAAATAACCTTACTTAACAATAATGGTTTGAGCCGTGGATCGTTGATCCACGGCTTTTCCTATTTTATACAGAGTGCAATCCGATTCCTCCGCTAATTTCGTCACTTCATCCAAACCATTCTCGTCTACAAAAATCAGCAATCCACCGTTGGTCTGAGGATCAACCAACCATGGAAATGCGTCGGATGCTACCAACTCAACCTGCTTTTCGTATGCATTCCAATTTCGCATTGCATTATCAGGCAACACAAACTGTTGAGCTAAACTTCGAGCCGCTTCAATCGTAGGAATTGAAGCCGCATCAATATCCGCAGAAATCTCAGATCCTTTGAGCACTTCCAGCAAATGACCAATTAATCCAAAACCGGTTACATCCGTCATGGCGTGCACACTAGATAAATGAGCTATTTTTTGACCGAAATCGTTGGATTTAACTAGCCAACTAGATAAAGCTTGATCTTGTTCTGGTGAATTCAACCCACGCTTGTGTCCCGCTGCCAACATTCCAATTCCTAACGGCTTCGAAATTAAAATATAGTCGCCAGCTCGAGCACCGGAATTGGTTTTCAAATGTGCCGATAGGACTAAGCCTGTAACACTCAAACCAAATATGGGTTCTTTAGAGTCAATGGTATGTCCTCCCACTAATGGAACACCCAATTGGTCACACATTTCTTTGCCTCCTTTTAGCACTTCACGAGCCAATTCAATGGGTAATTCATCTACTGGCCAACCAAAAACTGCATTGGCCATGATCGGTCTACCGCCCATTGCGTAAATATCGCTCAGTGCATTGGCAGCAGCGGCTAGCCCGAAAACACGGGCGTCATTTACCATAGGCGTAAAAAAATCAACCGTTTGAAGCAAATATTCTCCATTTTTTAAATCGAAAACCGAACAATCATCGTTCATAGAATTCCCAAGAACTACCAGAGAAGTTGAATCTACATCCGAATTATTTCCCGTCCATTTTAGACCGTGTAAAAGAGTTTCCAAAACCGCAGGTTGGATTTTACAACCGCACCCGCTGCCTTTAGAAAAAGAAGTTAATTTGATTTCCGCCATGACTACAACAAAGATAACCCCTAGAACCTCGGATGGTTTGCGCGTTTTGCGAAAAGTGCAAATCTTTTCATCGAAATTTTTAAGATTCTGATCCTTCCTTTTGGGGGATGGCATCACTTTTGTTGTACCAATTCACATGAAAAAGAAATTCAACTTTGTTCCCCTATTTGGCGTACTCATCCTGGGATTTGGATTGCTTTCTTTCAACCAAAAAGAAATCGTTAACTTTTCTCAAAAAGTAGAAAATAAAGCCTTTCAATCCGGGGAAGTTCTTAACTACCGAATTCATTACGGTGTTGTAAATGCGGGAATTGTTACCATGAAGGTTTCTGAACCCGTAAAAGTCAATGATCGGGATGCTTATAATTTAAAAATTGAAGGTGAAACCCTCAAGAGTTTCGACTGGGCATACAAGGTGCGCGATAAATTTGAGACCTGGATCGACGTTGAAAGTCATGTCCCCTATCGCTATTCAAAAACTGTTCGCGAAAACGATTACTTCTATCAAGAAATCGCCATATACAACCACGAACAAAAATACTTGAAAAATAAAAAAGGCAAGATTACCATCACTCCTACCACCATGGATGTTGCGTCTGCGATTTACTATTTGAGAAATATCGACTACAACAACAGTAAAGTAGGTGCAAAATTTCCTATGGATGTTTACATCGACAACGAAGTATACAATCTATCGGTTAAATATGTTGGAAAAGAAACTATTGCCACTCCATTAGGTAAAATTCGTTGTATTAAAATCAAACCAGAATTGGTGGTAGATCGTGTATTTAAAAATAAAGATGCCATGACTGTTTGGGTTTCCGATGATGATAATCACATTCCTGTGCGTATTCAAACAGAGATTTATGTTGGCTCATTAAAGGTGGACTTAGTAAAACACGAAAATCTTAAAAATCCGCTTTCAGCTCTGATCAAGAAGTAATTGCTTTAATTAAGAAGTAAAATTTACATTGAATTCCACATGTCGTAACACCCAAAAGTTTTTAGAACAATAAGTGTACAATTAGCATTGTATTAAATCGGCAAATCTCCAAGCTTGGAATTAGTTCTCTGAGATTGAACTCCAATTACTCTCCAACAAAAACCCGAGGAACCCTTTGCGAAATACCCGTTAAAATTTCATAAGAAATGGTATTTCCCCATCGAGCAACATCGTGAATGGATAAGTGGGGACCAAAAATCTCCACTTTATCTCCTTCTACACAATCAATATCGGTTACATCAATCATGGCCATATCCATACAAATATTGCCAACAAACGGGGCTAGTTTCCCATTCAAATAAACGCGGCCAACTCCGCGACTGTAAATTCGAGACAGTCCATCTGCGTAGCCCATAGAAATGGTGGCAATTCTCCGATCATGCTCAGATACATCATTTTGACCGTAACCAATACCTTTTCCAGCTTCAACTCGATGCATTTGAGTTATAACGGCATAAAGAGCTGCCGTAGGATGTAATTTATCATTTTCCTTACCTGAAGGATCCAAACCATACAATCCTAAACCCAGTCGAACCATATCAAAATGAAACTCTTTAAATCGAATAATCCCCGCAGTATTACAAATATGCCTCAAAAATGGATAATCCAAATTCCATTCCATCCAACCAGCTAAATTTATAAATTCAGATGCCTGCTTACGGGTAAACTCATCCCTCTCCGCTTCCTCCGAAACGGAAAAATGTGTAAATACGCTTTGCACCCGAATATTGGATGGTAACTGGAGCATGGCTTCTTTCAACTCTTCTTCCTCAAAACCCAATCGGTGCATACCCGTGTCGAGTTCAATATGAATTTTACCCGGCTTTCCATTGCGTTCAAATATATAATCATTCAAACTTTCTGACGAATAAATCACCGGTTCAAGATGATATTTGTCTAACAATTCCAAGGTGTAAGCATCGGTATTAAGAACCATAATGGGCGTTTTAATACCCGCTTCTCTCAGTGCCACACCTTCATCAGCGTAAGCTACACCCAAATAATCTACTCCTAAATCCTGAAGCACACTGGCTACTTCATGGCTTCCGCTTCCATACCCTTGTGCCTTCACCATAACCATCATTTTCACACCGTTTCCAATATGAGAACGGAAATAGTGATAATTGGCTCGAACCGCATCCAAATTCACTTCCATTACGGTTTTATGCAGCAATCCCTTCAACCGATCCGTTATTTGCTCCAATCGAAACTTTCGAGCTCCTTTAATTAGAATGGCTTTGTTTTCGAGGGATGCAAGATCGGAATTCAATAAAAATGCGTTTACATCTGGGTAGAATTCGTGCTTACCGTAAATTGACTGATTCAATTCTGTACAAATCTCATACGATAAATTTCCGATCCAAATTATTCGTTCAATAGAACGTTGCTTCCAAACTTCCTTCAACTTGCGAACAAACGTTAACTGATCTCGGATTGAAGCATCCACCAAAGTAAGTACTGGTAATATTGGCTTACCCATACTGTGATTTTGAACCGTGTCTAATGCAATTATTAGACTTTCAAAATCCATAGAATAACTATCATTTACGATAACATTTCCGCGCTTACCTCGTTCAATAGATAATCGATTTCCAATGGATTGTAAATCGTTAAACTTCTCCAAATGTTCTTTATCCCAACGCTCAAACGCAAATAATACCGAAAAACACGACATAGCATTTTGAACACTAGCAGAATCAAAAAACGGGATATTTAACGATTGAGGTTGAGCTCTATAACTAAAATCTATACAAGTTGTAGAATTTTCCTCTTGAGTAGCAATGATTTTAAAACTACTGCGCTCACTCTTCCCCCAAGAAATGAACCGGGTTAATGGCTGCAGTTGTTTGTAAAATTGTATGTGCTTGGTAAATGCTTCCACATCTGAAGGAAATACCACCACATCCGCGTCTTTGCACAAAAGCATTTTCTCGGCAGCTTTTTCTTCGAGAGAATTAAATCCTTCATCATGAGCAGAACCCAACCCCGTTAAAACGGTTAACGACGGACGAATCATTTCCCAAAGTCTCTTCATTTCCCCTTTTCGAGAAATCCCCGCTTCTATAACTGCCATTTGGTGGTGTTTCTCAATTCCTAAAATTGAAAGAGCTACTCCCAACTGACTGTTGAAACTTCTGGGACTTTTATGAATCAAAAAATCTTCTCTCAGCAAATCCGAGAGCCATTCTTTTACTATGGTTTTGCCATTTGAACCCGTGATTCCAACAACGGGTATTGAGCATTTTTTTCGATGAAAAATGGCTAAATCCTGCAAACTTTTTAATGGATCTTCCACAAAAAAGAATATCCCCGAAACTGTCGCCGGAACTTCAAATTCTCGCTTCACGAGAAACACGCGTATGCCTTGATCATATGCAGCTTGAACAAATTCATGACCATCACGGTGTTCTCCGGGAAGGGCAACGAACATACTAGCAGAGCCGCTGTAAGTTCGAGTATCGTAACATACCTGTTCAATTACAAAATTCCATAAATGGTGATTTAAATTATCCGTTTCGACATCATTCTCGTATAAAACATCTAATTCAAAGGGGGATTCCC
Organism: uncultured Rhizobium sp.; assembly: GCA_964415065.1. GTDB lineage: Bacteria > Bacteroidota > Bacteroidia > NS11-12g > UBA955 > VMCP01. The sequence goes on along the minus strand of CAYPYX010000042.1, from coordinate 7,125 downwards.
AGCCAACTGAACTCATCGGGTTATTTATAAAAATACTCTCTTGAATTCCAGCAAAAAAATCTCCCTGAACAGTGTATTCAGCAGCAATTATTTGGTGTATTTCCGAAACGGTATATCGCACAATTTATACGTTATAAATTGATTTCCGCACTGTCGCCTATATTCAAACTATGCACAGCGCCAACCAACAAGGCGTCACTACCAATCAATGAATCTTCAATAATAGCATTTTGCAAGCTAGCACCTGGACCAATGATTGTGTTTTTCACAATAGATCGGGAAATAACTGCTTCCATACCAATGGATACATCGGGTCCAATAATACTGTTTTCTATTTTGGCAGTTGGGGATATATAAACGGGAGGAACAATAATGTTGCCCGCTTTAATAAGTTGAGCGTAGCATTCTTGTTCTTTGCGTTTAAGTAGTGTGCGATTGGTTTGAAGTATAATATCGCGTTTCCCGCAATCAAACCAAGTTGAAACTTGAAATGTTGTTAACTCTACTCCTTTTTGAACCATGCATTGTAACGCATCGGTCAAATGGAATTCGTTATTATTTTTGATGCCATTTTGGATATTGTAATCCAAGCATTCTAGAAAAATGTTGGTTTCACGGATAAAATAAATACCCACCAATGCCAAGTTTGAATGAGGAATATTGGGTTTTTCAACGAGTTTCTTAATGGTATTTTTTCCATCTACTTCTGCAACTCCAAACATACGTGGATCTTCCACTTTTTTAACACCCAACGCACTTACTGGTGATTGAAAAACAGCACTTAAATCTGCTTCAAATATGGTATCCCCTAAAACAATCAACAAAGGTTCGTCCGATTGGATGTGATCTTTCGCCAACCAAATTGCATGCCCACTCCCTTTTCCTACCGTTTGAATTACGAACTCCAACTTAAAATTACCGTAATTTTCCGTCAAATACTGTTCAATACGATCGCCTAAATATCCAATGACAAAAACAAACTTATCTACTCCAGCGCGAACTAAATTGTCCATAATGTGACCCAAAATAGGCTTTCCAGCCACAGGAATCAACGATTTAGGTTGTGTTTGTGTATGAGGTTTTAAGCGACTGCCGATACCGGCAACAGGAATTACAGCTTTCATGTATGAGCAAATTTAACCAACATCGTGGAATATAAAATCCGATCTTTTAAAAATATTGCAACGATAGATTGATCGGTGCTGCCATCTTCTAATATCTTCCGTAAAACTCGACATTGCAATTTTTCCAATCGACTCAATTTCAACTCATTGAAATAATCGCTTACTTTTTTTCGCAATTTTCGTTTGGGAAAATAGATCCAATCTCCGGGTCGAACATCCTCCATAATAAGACCCAGCTCATACCATTCCACAGGTTCTGATTTGGGCACAGAATAAACCCAAATTTCGTGGCGATTTTTCAGCAGTTCATATCCCAATTTCGAACGAAAATAACTCCCTGTTTGCGTGGAATCTTCTAGAATTTGTTGCAAATTACTTTGAGTGAATCCCAGTTTCAATAAAGCGGATTGTGCATTCAAAGTAGAATCTTTGTTGAAATATTCTTCAAATTCATCGATTGAAAAACGCCAAGCCGAATCCCGAAGCGCTTCCACCGGATACTTCGAGTAAAACAACGACGTGGAACTCTTAGCGTGAGCCGAGTAAATCTGCGACAAATTCTCAAAATCGCTGAAAACCTCTGGATATTCGATTAACATTTGGGGGATAATCCAATGTCGGATTCGGTTACGCAAATAATCCGTTTTGCCATTGGAAGCATCTTCTCGCCAGGCGATCTCCTCCGCTGTTAAAAAATCGAAAATCTGTTCGGGGCTTACTTGTAACAGAGGTCGAATGGTATGCGTTTTGGGATTTTCTCGGGGGATGCCTTTCCAGGCCGTTTGTAGATTATTGCGTAGTAAATAAATAAAAAAGTGCTCTAAATTATCTTGCTGATGATGGGCTGTTACGATATAATCTGCATTTAATTCGATGCGAAGTTTTTCAAAAAAGGTATACCGTAAATCTCGGGCTGCCTGTTGAATAGAAAGTTGATTTTTATGGGCAAAATCTAATGTATTTGAACGTTCACAGTAAAACGGAATTCCCCATTTTTCACATTCCTGTTGTACGCATTGTTCATCCAAATCGCTTTGCTCGCCACGGAGTTGAAAATTGTAATGTGCCACCACACACGGATATCCCAAGCGAATAAAAGCTCGAAGCAATGCCATGGAATCTTTTCCTCCGCTAACAGCAATAACCGACAATCGTCGGCTCAAGTCCCAACCTTGTAGATTTACCGCTGAAATAATGGAATTTAACATGTAATTTGCAGGTTGATTTTGGCCAACATTCAATTACACAAAGTTCCACATTTATTTCGAGCTCTGAGCATAATTTTGATCGGGCTTTATTCGGCGTTATCCGCTCAACCGATTGCCTTAAAAGCAAGAAGAATGAAATCCATTCAAATCGATGGACACTCTGCACAATTGCTCAAAGGAAACGTTCAATTTGAACAACAAGGATCTACCGTTTTTTGCGATGAAGCCGAATACGATCCCAAAACCGAGTCACTTAAAGGAATTGGAAATGTAAAAATCATTAACAATTCGGGTTCCATTGTTACCGGTAACTATTTATTTTACGACAATAAAACCCACATTGCACGGGTGGAGGGCAAAGTAGAATTGAGAGATAAATCCATGAAGCTCTCTACTCCATGGTTACAATACAATACACAAACTAAGTTGGGTTGGTATGGTTCGGGAGGAGAAATTATTGACAATGAAACGTATTTAAAAAGTGTAACGGGTAGTTTCAATCCCAACACGCATACCCTTTATTTCCGAAGGAAAGTAATTCTGCAAACTGCGGATTATGTAATTCAAACCGACACGTTACAATACAATTCGGAATCTAAAATAGCTCGATTTTTCACTTACACTCAAATCAATACTGAAGAACAGCAAATTGTTTTCAATAAAGGGGAATACAATTCCGAAACTAAAAAAGGTTACTTCTTCGATCAAGTAGGTATTTTCTCCAAACAGAAATTCTTACTTTGCGATACTGCTTGGGTAAATGAAGATACTAAATCGGGTAAGGCAGCTGGTAAAATTTGGTATATGGATTCTACCAATCGTTGGCAATTGTGGGGGAATCAAGCCTTGTACGACCAGGGTACAGGAACCACCAAAATTTACAATCAAGCCATTGCCCTTCAAACCGAAAATAAAGATTCACTGTGGCTCAAAGGTGATACCCTAGTGAACATCAAGGATACCATTCGGAATATTCAAATTACTCAAGCCATAAATCGAGTAAAACTCCTCCAAAAATCTACGGCTGCAACCGCTGAGGTTATGAAGTTCTCATCGGTGGATAGTACTCTTCGACTCAGGATCAAGCCCGTACTTTGGGATTCAATTTCGCGCTTTTCGGGGGATTCTATCAATATGGTTTGGAAAAATAACCAACTCAAAGAAGGATCTTTGTTTCCCAAAGCATTTATCGCTATTAAAGATGAAGAAAATGCTTTTTCACAGATTCAAGGCGATTCCATACATTACTTTTTGAATGATCAACAACGTATGAAATCGGCCTATGTTTATCGAAATGGCAAATCCATTTACAACATAAAAGATAGCGACACCTTACATTCCGTTTTCACGGTAGATTGTAAAGATATGAAGTTCCTTTTCAGTGGGGGAAAAGTGAGTACGGTTCATTTTTACCACGAACCTCAAGGAAATTTATATCCAAAATCACAATTTGATGTAACAACCAAGCGATTAGAACGTTTTACATGGGATATTGAAAACAAACCCAAAAGGTCTGATTTTAATTTACCCCATGCCGTTTTAATGAGAAAAATTCAATATAACAGTGTGCCTGATATATCCCCAAAGACCAAAAAGAAGAAAAAATGGTATTTATTCTTTTCTAAGTAAATGATGAGATCAATTGTAGTTCTTTTGCTGATTTTTGGAGGATGCTTTTCTCCATTGAATGCCCAATTAATGGGGCTGGTGGTCGACAGTGCTGATGCTCCGTTGGCCTACGTGGATATATACGACAAAACCCGTGGCAAATTGGGATCCACTGGAATTGATGGATATTTTAAACTTGAAATCCGTCCAGGATCCTACAAACTCGCCTTCACATCCCCCGAGTATAAAACATTCGAAATTCCCTATGTCTGCTATGAAAATCGCAAAGACACAATTACGATTCGAATGCAAAAAGATATTTCCGTAATTGAACCCGTATTGATCAAAACAAAATGGAAAGATCCCGGACCCAATTACATGAGAAAGGCCATTGAAAAACGTGATTTTTGGGCCAGTAGAATTCCCTCTCAATCTGCCGATGTTTACATACGTGCATTTGAAGAAATTACCTCCAAAAAATCGGTGTACTTCAATCCCGAAAATGAAAATAAAAAACCCGAGAAAGAAGAGAAAAACGGTCCACCGAAATTAAATGCCAACTTAGCTGAAATTCGCATCAAACGCGATTGGCAACACCCCAATAAAATCAAAGAAATACGCGAAGGAGTATCTATTCGGGGGGACAAATCAAGTTTGTTCTACTTGTCTACCACAGAAGGCGATTTCAACATTTATCAAAACCTGATGAATTTACCAGCATTAACCCCGCTGCCCATCATGTCGCCACTTTCAAATTCTGCAATATTAGCCTATAGATTCCGATTTATTGAAAGCTACAAAGACTCGATTCATGGTCGTGTTTTGAAAATCAAATTCGACGGTCGCCAAGTTTCAAACGCCACTTTTTCAGGTGAAATCCATTTGGTTGATACCTTGTTCTATGTTTCAAAAATCGTGTTGAATGTACCACCCCATTTGATGGCTGAATACAACAGTATGACCCTTTCTCAAGGTTATCGACTCACTAAAGACACTTTGATATTAATTGATTCACAGCGATTTGATTATACCATTCGATTTGGCAATAATACCATAAAAGGAAATACTCGTGTTCGTTATACAAAAATTCAAACCAACCCAGTTTTCCCAAAAAATCATTTTGGTTTGGAATTAAGTCGTACCGAACAATTAGCATATGAACGGGATTCAAGTTATTGGAATGGTGAACGCCCTGTACCCTTGAGTATGGTAGAAAGAACCTTTGTGAATCGTAGCGATAGCATTCAACGTGTTTTGACTTCGGATGAATATTTGGATAGTATTGAACGAAAAATCAATAAGATTACGTTAAAATCATTGTTTCTCGAGGGACAAGAATACCAAAATCGAAGAAAAGGCATCGAATTAGGTTTTCAACCCTTGTGGTTGTTGTATCAACCTTGGTGGCCAGGTGGCGGTCGTTTTTTACTTTGGAATCAAGTAAATAAAACCTTTGAAAATAAGAAAACAATCAGTTTCAATCAGAATCTATCGTATGGTGTATTGAATAATGACTTGAGAGGATCTGTAAATTTCTCAACGCTCTATAACCCTTACAAGCGAAAAATCGTATTTGCTTCTGCAGGACGAGATTTTGGCTTTGTAAACCCGTTTGCGGCGTACATTGATTTATTTAGAAGGGATAATTTCTATCAGCATGATCATTTCAGCATTTACCACAGACAGGAATTAACCAACGGACTGTATTTTAGGATTCGCGGAGAAATTTCCGATCGAAAAGACATCTCAAATTGGAAATTTTCTTCGAGCGGAGATAGTTTGTTTGAGAATAATGTGGCAGTAAAATTCAATTCTCATAAAGCCATTTTTGCCAATTTCCAATTTACGTATACTCCATTCCAACGATATATCTCCGAGCCAAAACAAAAAGTAATACTAGGATCTAAATGGCCCACATTTATTGCAGAATATCAAAAAGCCATTCCTGGAATATTCAATAGCACTATTTCCTACGATTACCTAGAATTCAAAGTGATTCATGAGTTTCCCTTGGGATTATTGGGAAGAAGCGAATTTCGTGGTACATCGGGAAGCTTCATCAACAAAAAGAATTTGAGCATTATCGATTATCGATATCAGCGTAGGGGAGATCCTGCCATATTTACTCCTCCCATGTATGCGTTTCAAACTTTAGATAGTACATTTTCTACCTTCAAACGGTATTATGAATTTCACTACCGACATCATTTTAATGGTTCATTAGTAAATAAAATACCATTTATGAAAAAATTATCGTTGTATGAGTCGGCTGGTGCCAACTTACTATATGCACCTGAACGCAGAAATTTATTCTTCTATGAAGCGTATGTTGGTGTAGATAAGTTAGTTCGTATTTGGCGGGAGCGATTCAAAATTGGGGTATATTATTGTGTCGGATACTCCAACCTTTATGAAACACCTCGTGCTCAATTTAAGATCAACTTTGAATACTACGATCGTGCCAAGAATTCGTGGTAACAGTGGCACTTATAGTAATTGCGAGAGAATTAGTGTTTTGTGACAATGGCGATAGAATTACTGTTTCTTGACAAGTAAGAAGCAATTGAAGTTTTATACATGATCGAAATTATACATGTGTGACAAAAGACTAAATACGTTTTCTCTTGACAAAAAACTAAATTTAATTTCTTTTGCGAATCAAATATTGAGTTGAATTTATCTTCACGGAGTCTATAACCGAATACGTTGAATTCACATAGTCGTAAAACCTATTGTAATCAAATGCCACACTCAATTTTTCTTTCGACAAAATAAATTGTGGGGGATTTTTATTGAATTCCTGTTGGAAGCGCAAATTATTTTTTAAAATCAGTCCATTCCCCTTTTCGTTTTTCCCGAATAAAAAGTACACATAATAAGGACTTGGAAAAGGCAGATTTGAATGGGCATTTAGATAGAAATAAAATCGACCAGCAGATTGATCATCGATAAAGCAATGAGAGCTCTTAACAATTTTACTTTTCAATTCTAGAATCTCTTGATCCACACTTAGGCTTTCACCCCTAAAGGGTTGTGCACTTTCAAGCAATAATGAATAACTCGTATTAAGGGAAACCACAGCAATCAATATTCCCCACAACCAGTTTAATCTATTTTCTAACTTCGATATGATTAATAAAACTCCAAAAAATGAAATTACGGCTAGAATCAGAAGTAAAGGAATG
>CAYPYX010000041.1:11702-20208 GCA_964415065.1 uncultured Rhizobium sp. | reverse complement strand
AATCAATTTTTGTTTAATCCAATAAACAAAATACCACTTTATAAAAATGTCTATTGCGAATAAATTCCAAAATAAGCTCAACACAAGCACAGTTTTGCTTTGAGAAATTTTAAATTCAATACTAATTGAACTGAACTACCACAGATAAACAAAATTGTCTATTTTTGGTACATACTCAATGAAAGAGCTTGCATTTTCCCAAAAAGTAGTAATTAATTGTAATCTAAATGGAATGAAAAGAGCTCCATGGGTTATTCAAAAAATCAGAATTGGTGGTTATAAAACATTGTTTTTACTGCTGATTCTGGTGTTTGCAGTAAACACTTATGCCCAACCCCATTTAAAATTATGCAATGATACTATTTTAAATATGGGTTCAAATTTTAGTCTGAACTTCAACAACACTACACATTTCACCAAGTTGTACAAATCTGGTTTGACATACAAAGATTCAAATGAAACTATTAATTTCATGCCTAATGGATTCTGGTTTGGATATAATAATAATATGTACCGATTTTACAATCAACCGAATCAACCTAATTCGTATAAATTCCACAATTCTTGGGCTATTGATGGTGGATTAGGAAAATATTATTACGAAAAAACCGACGTTTTACAATGGATTTTAGCTGGAGGTGGATTGGGTTGGGAGTATAGAAAATTATTCGATAATAAAAATAACGCTATCGATACTACATTTCAACAGAACTTCAAAAAACTCTACTTTAATGTCAGATTTGATTTTGGAGCCGCATTTCAAATATTATTTAGAGATATACTGGTGCACGGACAAATGGGTTATGCCACTAATTTCAATGAACACTATTTGCGTCCGGGCATTGGCATATCATTGTATCGACTTCAATTCGGTTTTGAAAAATATTGGGGAATAAACAATAAATCTAAAGCATTAGAACAATACGGATTTTATATTCGTTGCATTCTTGCACCAGACCAAGGGGGATCAGAATACAAACCGAAATTTGACTGGGATGGAAGACTATGATACACCTAAGTTGTTGAATCTTTGATCAGATATGCTAAGTAGAAAAGGCACCGAGTTATTTTTCGATATCTTTATAAAAATCTTCTGCCATTATCTTTACGATTTTGCCATCGCGCATTACGACAAGAGGAGAATTCTTTTGTTTTTTGTATTCAAGGAGTTTTTGAAATGTAATTTCCAAGCCTTTTATTACTTTATTTGTAAACTCGTCTTGAACTTTAAATTCTTTTCTAGAATTTTTTGATTTCATTGAATTTTAATTTATTGTAAATATGTGACTTTGAATTTTTTTCGAAGATCAATTCTGGCACTCCCGAACTATTATCAAAAATAAGAGCTTTATTAACAATGGGCAAATAAATTTCAAATAAATTCTTTAGACCTCTTACATACCTCCTTTTAATTACCTCTTCTTCTATGTGATGTCCACCTTCTGCTACTCTTATCCCAACTCGTTCAACAGCCAAATTCACACTGTTTAACCAAAAGAAAATCAAATTGACTCTAAAACCTATTTTCTGAGCAAACAAGACCTTTTGCTTATAACTTTTACTTGCCAAAGTTGTTTCAAAAGCGAAACTGTCACCTTGAATAAGGAGTTCATTAATCCTATCTAACATAATTCTACCTGCCTCTAGAGCAACTCTATCAGGTTGAAATGGTGATAATCCTTTTGCTATTTCATCTGCATTTACAAATTCTTTACAATTTATTATTTCAGGTAATATTGTAAACGAAGCCGTTGTTTTACCTGCACCATTACAACCAGCAATTATGAATAAATCTTTTTTCAAGGATAACAAAGATAAAAAACTCCATAAAAAAAGCCTCATTTCTGAGGCTTTTCTTGTGATCCCGCTGGGACTCGAACCCAGGACCCATACATTAAAAGTGTATTGCTCTACCAACTGAGCTACGGAATCATCATCGTTTCCGATTTGTTTGTTCCCTTAAGGGACTGCAAAGGTAAACCGATTTTTTGTAAATGCAATACCCTATTCAAAAAAATATTTAAAAAAAGTTCCGTGTTTCTTCACCTCGCGAGCACCCAACGAACTTAACATACTGATCATCTTGGGATTAAAATCACCAATCCACGATAACTCCACCCGAGAAATTTTTTTAATTTTTTTTAATCCCTCGTAACTTTTCATAATCATCCCCGCTTCTACTCCCTTATTTTGGAATTCTGGGACGATTCCAAACACCAAACCCCTGACTTTTTCTATTCGATTCCGCATCCATAAAAAACGAATTTGATTCCACCACGACTTCCGTCCCCCGAAAAAACGAAAAACTTGATTCAACTCCAGAATATTGATGTAAAAACCAATGGCGCGGTCTTTGTGATACGCAAAAACCACCAACTCAGGATAGATCGCCCAACGCATGCTGCGAAATCGTTTTACCATACGCTTCTCATCTAAAGGCTCAAAATCTTCGTGAAACGACCAAGCTTCGTTATACACACGAACAAAATCCTGTGCAAACTGCTCTAAATTGCCCTCAGTTAAATTCAAATACCGATAATCAGTATTATTCATTGTGCGAGAAGCAATGCGCTGAAATCGCTCAAAATTGATGTCACTTGGAGCCATTTCATACGTAATCTGCTCAAAGTCCAGTTGATAACCGGCATTTTCCAAATACTTCCGGTAATGCAGTGGGTTGTAACTTTCTTGATATGAAGGTTCACTATGAGATTTGAGCAACAATCCCCAGAATTGATCACGCGACCCAAAATTAATGGGTGCTTGAATCCGATTGCAACCCTGTTGCTTTAACCATTCTTCGGCTGTAGAAATGAGTAATTGAGCGGTTTCCTCATTCGTACTTTCAAAAAATCCCCAACCACCGTAACGAGCGTTTCGAGAATCCCTGTAAAATGCTGCGATTCTACCTTTTTGGGGGATGACCCATCGTACCGCCGTTCCGTGCTGAAATGCAGGATTTTGCTGAGCATCGAATACAGCTTCTATATCTTCCCTCAAATGAGGAATGTACAAAGAATCTTGATGATAAATATACTGAGGCACGAGGTGAAACTGCTCGATCAGTTCTTTGCTATTTACCAAACTCATGGCGATTATTTGGGTGGCAATTACTTTTTAGGAATCTCGATTTTTTTGGGAACCTCCAATGATCGATTCTCGTCTCCCGGTTCGTACCCCAAGTAGGTAATGATGAACTGAAACATTTCGTCGCTGGCCTTCATACTACTTCCAAAATAATCCATTCGTTCAGAAACTGTTATTGGGGGACGATTGGGATTGTTGGGATTCGCAGTGGTATTGTCGAATACGGCTTCTGCGGTGATGGTGCTGCCACGAGGTATTTTTACCATTTTCTTAAACGTGTAAAAATACTGCCAGCGAAAATCCCATTTTGGAATCCAAATTAAGTTAATGGTGTCGCCGTTGGGCTTTATTGCGTATGCTTTGAAGGACTTGCCTAACAAGTGAAGATGAGGATTCAGCGTCAATATAGAAATATCTGCTGGTACGGTAAAGGAAGTGGTATGTTTGGTGATTTTATTCGGAGGAATAACCAACGGAGGCTCAATTTTACTTACGCCATTGGTTCCAAGCATCAACTCACCAGTTCCACGTTTAGGAGGTACGTCGGTAAAGAAAATATTGATTTTGGAACGATCTGTTACCGACTTTCGAGAAGGTCCGTAATGCACATCGTTGCCCACAATAATAAACTTGCGTTCCGCTTCAAATGTCCCAATACCATCGGGATACATCACTCCAAAAACGCCGGGTAAATAATTCACCACCGAGTGTTTTCGGTCGGGAATTTGTCCATTATCGGCGAGAAGATCTAAAGTGGAAGTGCTTCGATCGCCTTTTCCGGGAGTTAATTCTACCTTTCGAGGTTTCAGCGAAAAATTCTTGCGAGAATCGAATTCATAATTAATCCAATGTCCGTTGAAATGGTGCATCAAATTAGGTTGTCCAGGCACCAACTCTACCGCTTTTATGTATTTTTTCTGGGGAAGCAGTCCCGGTGCAGTCATTAAGAAAAAGCGATCCTCGCTGCCTTGTGGCAGCGAAACTGAATCCAAGTAAAGTACTAAATCGGGTTTGCCCAAGGTGGATTCAAACGGAGTTACTTTATTTAAAAGGGCATTGGGATTTTTCCCAGATGGGCAGCCATCCTTCACCCAATTTTGTATCGTTTTAATTTGCGCATCGGTTAATCGTTTTTCATCTATAAAACTACTGTAATGAACATCGGCAGGCCAAGGTGGCATGATTCGATCCACTACTACCTTCAAAAGTGTTTTCTGCTTTTTCTTAATTTGTTCATACGATTTAAACACGAATGGAGCACCTCCATTTTCCCGGTGACACGGTGAACAATTGGCCACAATAATGGGTTCGATATGCTTGTCGAAAACGGGATGTTCAACCACTTCTGCTAAAGGATCTTGCGAATCCAAATTAGCATTGGATTGACATCCCCAAAAACCCAAAATCGCGATGTATAAAATGGCGTACCTCATCTTATTTTACTTCAATATAACAACCTTGAGCCCGTGTTGTTGGTGTGGTGATTTTTTGTCCCGAAAACAACTGATTGATCGCATCTTTTAGATAAAATTTTGTGGCTGTAGGACGAACCACACCTGTTGCAACCGCGCGATCATCGATTTTACCGCGATACAACACTTGATTTTGAGCATTAACTACTACCACTTCAGGATACATGTTAAACTTAAAACGCTTTACAAATTCATGATTTTGATCGGAAATTGTAATTTGTTCAATAGGTGGATTAAATCCGTCCATATCCCAGTTTTCATCGGAGTTAACTTGAATCAAACCCAACTGAAATTGTGGACGTTTATTGGCATTTTCGGGGGATTTATTCAACATTTTTTGCGCAATTAAATGGGATTTATTGAGTGCATTAATTTGTTGTTGAATTTGAACCAATTCTGAGGTGTAACGGTTACACATGGGACAATCCACACTGTAACTCACCAGAATGGAATAGTCGGCTTGCAAAATGTATTTATCGGGCTTTACAATTGAAAATCTTTCAATATTATCTTCATCGGACTTTAGCGCTGAATCGTTTTTAGAGATTACTTCATTGTTATTATCCGTTGAATTATTATTTCGATTGATTTCATCGGATGGTTTCGATAATATATCGTTTTGTTTTGGGGGATGAGAATTCGTATTGTTGGTACATGAGGATACCGCAAACAATGCAACTAGAAACCAGATCATTAATTTGGATTGAACCGTATTTCTGAATTTAAAAAAGTCCCACAGAACAATACCACAAGTTACAGCGACATTGAAGGAGTGCTTAGTTCCCAATTGAGGAATTTCTAAACAATGGTGGGAAGCGTTTATTACTTCTTGCTGAACTCCATCAATTTCATTACCAAAAACGAATGCCAACTTACTCGGAGGATATTCGATTGTCATCAAATCAGCAGAATCACTGGCTTGCTCGATAGAATACACCATATAACCTCTTGTTTTTAAGTCGTTTACTACTTCCAATGTATTAGAATGATACTCCCATTCAACTGACTTTTCGGCACCGATAGCGGTTTTGGTAATTTCGCGATGAGGTGGCGTTCCTGTAATTCCACAGAGATAAATTTTCTCCACCAAAAAAGCATCCGATGTTCGAAAAATGGAACCCACATTGTTCATGCTTCTCACGTTGTCGAGCACTAAAACCACTGGACTTTTCTCAGCATTTTGAAATTCCTGGATGTTTTTTCGATTGAGTTCACTGGTTTTTAACTTTCGCATGGTGCAGATTGGTGTTTTTTGCAAATATAAGTCGAGAATTTGTTGAATAAACGGGGAAAAGTATTGAGCATAAGGAATTGAATAGTCTTATTTTTGGATTCGATTATGGAAAAGAAAGAAACCCCATTGATGAAGCAATACAATCAGATAAAAGCCCAATATCCCGGGGCTGTATTATTGTTTCGTGTGGGGGATTTTTATGAGACTTTTAGTGATGATGCTATTATTGCCAGCAAAGTGTTAGGTATTGTACTCACCAAACGAAGCAATGGTGCAGCGTCAGAAATGGAATTGGCTGGATTTCCACACCATTCCCTAGATACCTATTTACCCAAATTAGTTAAAGCTGGTTACCGAGTTGCTGTGTGCGACCAACTTGAAGATCCCAAACTTACCAAAACCGTTGTTAAACGAGGCGTTACCGAATTGGTTACACCCGGTGTCAGTTATAATGACAAAATTCTCGAATCCAAACAAAGTAACTATCTAGCTTCGTTGGTTGAATACGAAGGTATTTGGGGATTAAGTTTGTTGGATATTTCTACGGGGGATTTTCAATGTACCCAAGGTGATATTGGATTCATCAAAAAAATGATTGCTGGATTCAGTCCTGCTGAATTTATTTTCCCCAAAAAACAATTTCAAGATGTTGCTCGAAATTTTGGAGATCCAAAATCCTATCAAACGTTGGAAGAATGGGTGTATCAGCGCGAATATGCTGAAGAAAAACTCACTCGACAATTCAAAACCCAAGGTTTAAAAGGATTTGGAATACATGAAATGCAAGCGGCCATTTTGGCCGCGGGTGCAGCTTTGCAATATTTGGAAAACACCCATCATCACAATACGGGTCACATTTTGGGAATTACCCGACTGGATGAATCGGCATTTGTATGGTTGGATGGTTTTACCATTCGGAACTTGGAATTAGCACGTCCGATTTATCCGGAAGGAAAAAGTGTGTTGGAGGTAATTGATTACACCCTCACCCCTATGGGTGGTAGATTGCTGAAGAATTGGTTGATGCTTCCGCTGAAGGATTTAGCTCGAATTCGCGAACGACATCAATTCGTTCGGGAGTTTAAAGACAACAACAGTTTGTTGAAAAAGTCAGTTGGTATCATGGAGGATGTGGGAGATTTACAGCGATTGTGTTCGAAAATTGCTCTAAAACGCATCAATCCCAAAGAATTGCTTCAACTGTCACGGAGTTTGACCGCTGTTCAACAATTGAGAGAGTTGTTTCGCAATTCTGCATCAGAATTATTGACGCAACAGGCGAATCGAATTGGCGAATTGGGAGATATTATCGAATTAATTACGGAACAAATATCCCCCGAAGCTCCAATCAATGTAAGTAAAGGCGGTGTTTTCAATTCGGGTGTGAATGCCGATTTGGCCGAATTGAGGGAATTAAGCGTAAACGGTAAAGATCGTTTGATTGAAATTCAACATCGGGAAGTGGAAAATACCGGTATTTCATCGTTAAAAATCGGATTCAACAATGTTTTTGGGTATTACTTAGAAGTAACTCATTCACACAAGGATAAAGTTCCTAAATCGTGGATTCGCAAACAAACACTAACCAATGCCGAGCGCTATATTACGCCTGAATTAAAGGAATACGAAGAGAAAATATTGTCTGCTGAAGATAAAATTGGTGCACTGGAAGCTCAATTGTGGGAGTCCTTGTTGAATCAATTGGCTGAACGAATTTTACCCGTTCAAACCGATGCGCAAACCATTGCGCAATGGGATGTTTTGATGGGATTTGCGCGTTTAGCTATCGACCGAAAATATTCCGAACCTCAAATGACGGATGGATTCGATTTAGAACTGATTGGTTGTCGACATCCGGTTATTGAATCGCAACTCCCGCCTGATCAAAATTACATTCCCAATGATATATTTTTGAATAATTCGGATCAGCGGATGATCATTCTCACAGGACCGAATATGAGTGGTAAAAGTGCAATTTTACGTCAAACTGCTTTATCGGTTCTTTTGGCACAGATGGGATGTTGGGTTCCGTGTAAAAAAGCTACCATCGGATTGGTTGACAAAGTGTATACACGTGTTGGAGCATCAGACAACATCAGTTTAGGCGAGAGTACATTTATGGTGGAAATGACTGAGACTGCCAGTATTTTGAATAATTTAAGCGATCGATCTCTGGTTTTATTAGACGAAATTGGTCGCGGAACCAGCACCTATGATGGCGTTAGTTTGGCTTGGAGTATCGCTGAATATCTGAACAGCCATCCCCAAAAACCGAAAACTTTGTTTGCCACACATTATCACGAACTCAACGAATTGGAAGACAAATCAGAAGGAATTCGTAATTTTCATATTGCAGTAAAAGAACAGGGACAACAAATTGTATTTTTAAGAACGTTGAAAAAAGGGGGAAGCGAACACAGTTTTGGTATTCATGTTGCGCAATTGGCTGGAATTCCCAACCAAGTACTGATTCGTAGTGCTGAAATTTTAAAGGTTTTGGAAGATTCTAGGTTAAAAAATCAACAAAGAAATGCGCTAAAAAAGACCGAGAGCAAGCCAGTTTATCAAATGAGCATGTTTCAGACCGAAAATCCTGTTTTTAACGAAATGAAAAAGAGTTTAAATCAATTAGATATAAACTCAATGAGTCCTATTGAAGCTTTAATAAAATTACAACAACTAAAGACGATGTTGGATTAAAATTGGTAATTGC
>CAYPYX010000041.1:0-11602 GCA_964415065.1 uncultured Rhizobium sp. | reverse complement strand
TGGATTAAAATTGGTAATTGCAACCCAACGACGGTAGTATAGGTAATTGATCTACACGGGTGTTTTTTATACGATCGAAATAGAAAATATTGGGACGATTGTACACATTTACCAGCGAAAAAATCATGTTGAATTCACGTTTGTTGGCCAATTTCCATTTGCGGTTAGCCGAAAAATCCAAACGATGGTAATATGGCAATCTTCCTTTATTTATTGAGGAATAAATAATGCCTAAATTTCCATTTTGTGATGTGTAATCGGTGGAAATTCCATCCTTGAAATCGTATTTTTCGTAATACCCTTGTGTTTGTGTAAATGGGAAACCTGAACCCAAGTTCCAACGGAATGAAATTTCGGTAGGATTCTTTTTATCAAATTCGTAACTCAATACTACGTTGGCGTTATGACGACGATCAAAAATCGGTTGGTAAGTTTGATACCCATCAAAACGATTCACGTAGGTCAGAGAATAAACAGCCCAGAAATACCAACCTTTACGGGCGTATTTGTAGGAAATATCTCCACCATAAGCATCTCCTGTTTCAATTACGAAATCTTGTCTTAATCGCTCTGGTTTATCCAAATTAAATTCGTCGTTATCAAATAATTTGTCTCTATTGATATTGGTAATTTGGGTAAAGATCTTTACGAATCCTTCGATATTTAGAGTCGAATATTTATTTACTCTGTAGTCTGTTCCTAGCACTAAATGATTGGCCTTTTGCAATTTATGATTTACATCTTTTCCGTTAAATGTTTCAGGAAGATTATCAGGACCTGATAAAAATCCATAAAACAAGTTCACCACATCACGATCTGAAATTGCCGACAATAGGTTTTGAGAATATTGTCCCCCTGCCATTTTAATTCCCCAAGCTGGAGTTAAATTATATCGCATTTGAACACGGGGTTCCCATGAACTATTTCCCAAGGATGCATAATACTGGGTTCTTAAACCAAAATCGGCAATGAATTTTTTACGAACGAATTTATAATTCACAAAAGCATTCAGTTCCGTAGTGCTTTCCAATTGGTTGATTCTGCGATTATTTGAGTTGTATATTTGAAAATCAGTTTGGAACGCGTTGATTTCCAATCCCCATTTCAATGCATCGCGATTAAAGTTGTAATTAAAATTCATTCCGAGATTAAATCCACCGATTTCAGAAGAACGCGGACGATTGTCGGTTTCAATTTGATTGATTTTATAATTCGAATACAAGAAATATCCATCGACACGGGTTTTGGCTTGTTCTGGAACTACCAGGAACTTCCCTCCAAATCCAGTTGACTTCCATTCATATTTGGTTGTATTGGGGAAATCTACCACATCGGTAAAATGAAATCCGTACAATCTAGAGTAGCCTCCAGAGGAAGAATTTTGCGATAATTTGACAAACAAATCACCAAAATTGTAGGGCAATCTGTCTGGATTAGCATAATTATACAGCAAACGTGAGGATTGTTTTAGGAATGAATTGCGGTATGAAACGGCAAAACTGGCATTCCCTTTACCTGGTTTGTATTTTTTAATGGGACCTTCAACCAAAACTTTAGATGTAAAACTGGTCAGACCGGCTTTAACACGTAATCGATTTCGATCTCCATCGCGAGTTTTCACATCCACTACCGCTGAAATTCGCCCACCGTATTCAGCTCCAAAACCAGCCGTGTAAACATCGGCACTTTGCATCATATCGGGATCAAATACGGAGAATAATCCTATAGAATGGAATGGGTTGTAAATGGTCATTCCGTCTAAAGTAACCTTATTCATCACCGGTGAACCACCGCGGATATACAATTGTCCGCCTTGATCTCCTGAAAAGACAACACCAGGTAATATTTGCAAATACTGCAGTAAATCCGGTTCTGCACCTACCGATGGCATCTTGGAAAGTACTTTAGCATCAATGGTTTGAACCGAAACCTGAGCATCTTTTGGTTTGTTTCTAACTACAATTTCAACTTCCTCAATAGTAACAATTTTGATCAAGTAAAAGTCTCTTTTTGAATTTGCACCTGCAACTACTTCGACTTTTTGAACCAAGGTATCAAAACCTGGGTATGAGCTGATAACCGTATAGTTTCCTTTAACGATATTCGTTAAAGCAAAAAATCCGTCGTTATCTGTACTGGTTTGTCGTTTTAATTCCTTTACATACACTGTAGCTCCCTTCAAACGATCGCCATTTTCGTTGTTGTAAACAAATCCGCGAATATCACCATTTCCATTTTCACCAGCGTCGATTTGGCCCAAAGAAATCCCTGAATATAACACGCCCACAAGTAGGCAAAAAAGAACTTTTCTCATTTTCTAACTGCGAAAATACGGAATTGCATTCGAATTGTTAATTGTTCAAGATATTGGTTAATTTTGCAGCAATGGTTTACCGCTTTAAAGTATGGTTCGAAAACAACGATGAAGTGATTCGTTGGATTGATATTAAGCCCTCTCAAACATTTTTGGATTTTCACAATGCCATCCAAGATGCCATTGGCTTCGATAAAAAAGAATTGGCCAGTTTTTACATCTCCGACAGCAAATGGAAACGTCTTTTTGAAATCATGTTGGAAGATATGACTGATGGTGATGACAATGAAGATGCCTTGCCCGTGGTAACCATGAATCAAGCTAAATTGCGAGATTACATCAACGATCCACATCAACGATTCATTTATGTAACCGATTATTTAGCGAATTGGACCCTGTTGATTGAATTATTGTCGATTGAAGAATCTTCGAAAGATTTAATTTATCCCCGTTTATTCCGTTCTGAGGGAAAAGCTCCTCGTCAACGTGAAGATAGTAAATTCAAAATGTTAGACGACAACGAATTCGATGTTTTAGCCGCTAAAATTCTAGCTTCCAAAGGAATTCAAAACGAGTTGACCCAGGAGTTTTCTGAATTAGAAACCGATGCTACGGATGAAGACGAAGACGATGAATTCGGAATGGACGACGAATTAGAAGATGATTTAGGTTACGAAGATGAAATTCGCGAATAAAAGCGAAACCCCTCCTCAAATCATTCTCATTGGTGGTCCCACCGCCTCAGGAAAAACTCGTTTAGCTATAGATTGGGCGAAAAAGCTCAATACTGAAATTATTAACGCCGACAGTCGTCAAATTTATCGAGAGCTGAATATTGGAGTGGCGCGTCCTTCGGTTGATGAACTTGCCGAAGTCCCTCACCATTTGATTGCATCTCACTCCATTCATGAACCGGTAAATGCCTGGCAATATGCTCAAGAGGCCAGAAAAATTGCCCAAAATATAATAGAGCGCTTTGGACATGTTGTGGTATGCGGTGGAACCGGACTTTACATGGATGCCCTCGTAAACGGATTGGACGAATTACCGCCCATCCCCCAAACAAAAAGAGACGAATTATCTACTCTATCCAAACTGCCCGATGGATTGAATTTATTGGTAACGCGACTGCTAGAACAAGATAAAAATGCTGAAAACTGGGTAGAATTAAGTAACCCAGCACGTGTAATTCGCGCATTAGAATTGATAGAAACTTCGGGAAAATCGTTAGAAGAACTGCGGATAAAATCCAACGAGCCTCCGAATCCAATTTCTTATACTTGGGAGTGTTTTGCCCTTGATTTAAACCGAGAGTATTTGTACCAAAGAATTAATCAACGTGTAGATGAAATGCTTCTAAACGGCTTTTTAAAAGAAGCAGAAGCCTTATTTGAATACCGTGATTTACAAGCACTAAAAACAGTAGGTTATTCCGAGCTTTTTGATTTTTTCGAGGGAAGTTTGCAATGGCAAGATGCGATAGAATTGATTAAACAGAAAACCAGAAATTATGCTAAACGCCAAGTTACTTGGTATAAACATCATTTGAATACCCAGTGGATTACGGGGTAAATCCGTCTGATTTTAGAATTCTTTCAACGTTATTTCCCGAAAAAACGGATTAAATTCCATAAAATTGCACTTTTTACAATGAACGACGCATTAATTAGCTTATTTACACTAACGATTCTAGAAATCGTTTTAGGGATCGACAACATTATTTTCATTACCATTCTCGCAGGAAGAGTCGAAAAAGCCAAACAGGCTTCTGCTCGAACCTGGGGATTACTATTGGGTATGGTAGTGCGTATTTTAATGTTGATGGGTATAAACTGGATTCAAAAACAGGAACATCCTATTTTTAGTGCTGCTGGACATGATTTTTCTGGAAAAGACCTATTACTCATATTGGGTGGATTATTCTTGGTGTACCAAAGTGTACACGAGATTCACATTAAAATGAAGGGAGAACCATTGGAAAAACAAGAACGAGGAAAAGCCAAAGGTTGGTCGGCAGTTATGCTCCAAATGGTAGTAATTAACGTAGTATTTAGCTTAGACAGTGTGATAACTGCTGTGGGTATGGCTGATCATTTATGGGTTATGATTACCGCAGTTATATTAAGTATGGGCGTAATGTTGCTTGCTAGCAAACCCATTGCTGGATTCGTGAATGATAATCCATCGGTAAAAGTTCTAGCATTGGCATTTTTGGTATTGATTGGTGTTTCCTTGCTAGGCGAAGGATTTGACCAAGAGGTTAATAAAGGTTACATCTACTTCTCAATGGCTTTCGCATTTACCATTGAAATGATCAATTTGCGAATCGACAAATTGAACAGCAAAAAATAAAGTTAGTTAATCATTATAAATCGGTGAATCGATAAATATCCTCGATTTCGCTTGTGTGATCTTTTTCTACAACAGATTTTAATAAACCGGTTTCCATTTCATATACCCAACCGTGAATGATGGGATACTGTCTGTTTTGCCAAGCTCGTTGAACTACTGATGTTTTAATCAAATTATTCACCTGTTCAATCACGTTGATTTCAACCATTTTATTTACGCGCTCGGTTTCATCTTCAATGGCATTTACTTCGTGTTGATGATGATAGTAAACATCCTTCAAATTGCGTAACCACTTATTCAACAAATCAAAATTGGAGTGTGTCATGGCCGCTTTTACACCACCGCATCCCGTATGTCCACACAGTATGATGTGTTTAACTTTTAAATGTGTTACAGCATATTCCAAAACGCTTAGCAGGTTCAAATCTGTATGAACCACCAAATTAGCAATATTTCTATGTACAAATAATTCACCCGGTTGTGCCCCAATGATTTCATTGGCTGGAACACGACTATCACTGCAACCAATCCATAAATATGCAGGACTTTGATCTTTGGCCAAATCACTAAAATATTCAGGGTCTTGTCCTAATTTCTCACTTGCCCATGCCCTATTACACAGAAATAATTTATCTTTTTCGTTCATTTTATTTTATTTATTGGAAGGGATGTTTATCGGATTGAATCCAAAATTCAGTTACTAAATCAAATATCTAATTGAAAACTAAGAAATTTTGGAAAAGAAATACGTTGAATTATGCTGGTTATCGATTCTATTATATTAGCAATTCTGTTATACTAAATTTAAGTTTCTATTAGGATAAATTCAAAATACGTGATTTTAAATCATCGCGTTGTTTATCGTTATGAAACTTCGATTGAACTGTTATATTTCGAGTACTTGATTGTTCAATAAAGTCATTTAAAACATCGGTGATATCGTTATCAATAAAGGTGGAATTGGAAAAATCTAATATCAAAGAAGCGCCCTCAGGAATTTGAACTAGTTCTTTTCTTAAAACAGACTTATTCATGAAAGTAACTTGATTATGAAACCTCAATAATAGGTTATTTCCTGAAGATACCATGCTAAATGTTTTATGAAAATTAGATTTTAGAACAAAATAATATCCCAAAATCAATCCTATAGCGATTCCTATAAGCAAGTCCGTAAATAAAATGGCAATAATGGTTCCTACGAAAGGAATCAAGGCATCCATACCTCGAGCCTTTTGCTCTTTTAACAAGCTTGGTTTGGCTAATTTATATCCCACAAAAGTCAGAATTGCTGCCAATGCCGATAATGGGATCAAGTTGATTAAATGAGGTGCAAAAAGGACAAAAACCAACAACCACAATCCATGAAAAATGCTGCTATACTTGTTGGTTGCACCAGCGTTCACATTGGCTGAAGTTCTAACTATTACTGCAGTTATTGGTAGTGCACCAATAAAACCAGCCAATGTATTTCCGATACCTTGTGCAATTAATTCTTTATTGGGAGGAGAAACCCGTTTTAAAGGATCGATTTTATCTCCTGCTTCGAGACTTAATAATGTTTCAATGCTTGCAATTAATGCTATGATAAACGCTAATTTCCAAACCATAAATTCACCGATTGCACTCCAATAAGGACTGTGAAATTGACTGCCTAATCCTTGGATTGATGATAAAATACTACCATCTCCCAATATCGGAACATTAACCATGTGTTTGGCTTTAATTTCCCAACTAGGTTCACCGTAATTGATCATCCATTGATTAACCAATACCCCCATAACAACCACAATTAATGGAGCAGGAAACCATTGGAATAATTGATTCTTTTTGATGGCGGGCAATTCCCAAGAAAATTGAATTACTAATCCCAATATTCCAATTAAAATTGCCGTGGGAGAAATTTTTTGAAATGCATAAAACAATTCTGATAAGGTATTATGTCCGTCTTTTTGAATAAATTCTTCATCACCGAATGCCACTTTATCGTAACCCACCAAATGGGGAATTTGTTTCAAAATCATCATGATACCAATTGCAGCTAACATGCCTTTAACGACTGACACGGGAATAAAATCTGCAATTACACCCCATTTTAGCGTTCCTATTATTAATTGAAATACACCTGCTAGAACAACTACCAATCCGAAAATAGCATATACATTTTCTGTGCTGATGGCGGACAAATCTTTGTACGCCCCTTCCACAATTACAATTAAACCAGCAGCAGGTCCCGAAACACTTACATGGCTCCCACTTAATGCCCCAACCACGATACCACCGATAACACCCGCCATAATTCCTTGAATAACCGATGCTCCTGATGCCATTGCAACGCCCATACACAAGGGCAAAGCAACCAAAAATACCACCAGAGAAGAAGATAGATTTTTACCTAAGTTTAAATTTGTCATATTTTGAATAAAATCTATTTATTTAGGTTATTACCAAAATTAATAGATGTTCAAAAATACAAGGAAATTTGAATTTTGCGGATACTTGTAATGAGGATTTCTGAAAGATTCAGAAGTACTGTTCTTATTTCTCGTCGAAAAACCAAATAAATTCGTCTATACTATCTAAAGGAAGGGAATTTTTATTCCAACGGAAATCAAATTTCAACATAAGTTCCAAAATAAAAGTGCTTCTCTCCCAAGGATTTTTCGAATCAAAACCAGACGATTTCAACTGTTTTAACTTAGTTAACTTTCTGGATAATTCATTCTCGCCCCATTCGCCTGCTTTGTAACTTTTGGATGCTTGACGAAGACGTTTTATCATTTCTTCCTGCTCCTTTTTGACTTCTTTCAAATTTGGATATCCGATAGAATGAAGTTGAGTTCGAACCTTTTCTAAAAGTTGATTCAATTGCTCTAATGAACCATCTAAAGCGAACTCATTTTCAAAAGAATCAGTAATTGTTTTTATTAATTCCGTTTCTGCTAAATACAACTCTTCTTGTTTTATTCCAATTTGATCCATTTTCTTTTGAGTTGCTGCGGTTATTAACGCGGAACTCAATCGAAGTTGCAATCGTGGTATGGCTAATCCATTAGATGAAATAACCGACGGAACTTGCATCCAATACCTAAACTCAGCTGGTCCTGCAACGTATACCACATTGGGAAGAATGGCTTGCTGATAAGCAGGACGTAAAATCACGTTGGGACTAAATCGTTCAGGATTCGTTTGTATTTCTTGGGTAAACTCTTCCGCACTCCAAGATTTATCTGAATCCAAGAGGGTAAATCGATCATTTTTTAAATCAATCCTGCGTCGAATTGCCCAAGATCCACTGTTATTTTTCTTATCCTGTTGATTTTCTAATGATTCGATATAATCCTCTGCCGGTAAATCAGAAGTTTCATACACAGAAATTTTCCCATTGTTCACTTCCGGAATCCCAGTTTCAGCAGGTTGATCGGTTTCAACTCCTGTCGAATTCTCGAAATAAAATAAATGCGTTCGACGATGATGAACCGGTGGTTGAATCGATAAGGACTGTAATTTTTTGGATTGTTCTTCAAATAAATCAAAGTTCAATTCGCTTGTTTCTCCCTGAAATACTGCTGATCCCAATTTTTTTAATTCCGAATCCAAAGGATCCAAAACCAGCAGACCCAAATCGCCAAACCATTCATTAACCAGACTTCTGGTGGCATCAGCCAAGTTGGCATGGTTTATATAATGCCACTTGCATCCCTCCAAAAAATCAACCCAAGCTAGTTCATGGGCGAAATCTGATTGCATCTGATTGATCAACGACACTAAACCCGATGTGGGTAATTGCCCCACAGGAACACCCTTTTCGAGCAATGGATATTCCCAAATATATTCCTTATTCAAAAATGGAATTCGCGAAATTTCTTCAAAATCGTGATCCTCAGTTGCCATCCAAAACACCGGAATTGCCGTATAATCTGGGTATTTCTGATTGATTTCACGGGCTGTTTGAATAGTTGAAATAATTTTATTCCATACAAAAACGGGACCTAAAAATGGGTGAATCTGCTGTCCTGTAACTACGGTAACACTATTGGAATGCAGTAAAATATCAATATTTTCTTGGGTTTCTGGGGATATTTTTCCTGCTCCAAGATGCTTGTATTGTTGGTTAATTACTTGGTGGAGGACATTCCGTTTTTCAGAGGTAAAGTACTCAATACTCTGCTTTAAAACGGGCAATAAATCAGCTCGAACACCCAGATTGATTAAACCTTCGTTGGATTCAAAATGCTCCCAAGCCCAAGTTTGTAATCGATTATCTCTAAATCCTCCTGGGGTGAAGCTTTTTTGAATTCGAATCATGTTTATTTTAAATTGATCAATTCACCCGTTAAATCATAATGTGAGGCGGCTGTAATTTTAACTTCAGCAAAATCACCCATTCTCACATAATTACCATTTATCGGAACCCATACCTCATTATCTACTTCCGGTGAATCGTACTGTGTTCTACCCACAAAATGATCATTCTCAATACGATCAAACAACACTTTCTGAACAGTACCCACTAACGATTGGTTAAATTGGTAACTGATATCCATTTGTTGTTCCATTACACGATTGGCACGTTCTTGTTTTTCTTCTTCTGACAAAAGGTCTTCTAAGGAATAAGCATGCGTATTATCTTCATGAGAATAGGTAAACACCCCTAAACGCTCAAACTTCAACTCTTGAAGTGCTTCTAATAATTCGTTAATATCTTCTTCTGTTTCACCCGGATGTCCAACCAAAACAGTTGTACGAAGTGCAATACCGGGTACTTGTTCACGAATTTGTTGAATCAATTCCATGGTGCGACGTTTTGTAATTCCACGGCGCATGGTTTTCAACACATTATCGGTAATATGTTGAATTGGCATGTCCAAATATTTGGCAATATTGGGTCTTTCCGCCATTACTTTGAGTACATCCATAGGAAACTGTGACGGATATGCATAATGCAAACGTATCCATTCCAATCCCTCTATATCTGCCAAGCGCGACATTAATTCTGCCAATTTTCGTTCACCATATAAGTCTAAACCGTAATAGGTAGAATCTTGTGCAATCAGCATAATTTCCTTAGTGCCATTTTTAACTAAATTTTGCACTTCCTGCTCTAATGCTTCTATGGATTTACTTACATGATTACCACGCATTAAAGGAATAGCACAAAACGAGCACGGACGGTTGCATCCTTCCGAAATTTTAACATATGCATAATGTTTAGGAGTGGTTTGCAATCGTTCTCCAAGCAACTGATGTTTATAATCTGCGCCAACTGTTTTCAACAGATTGGGCAATTCTAAAGTTCCAAACCATGCATCTACTTCCGGAATTTCGGACATTAAATCGTCTTTATATCGATGCGACAAACAGCCGGTAACATAGAGTTTTTCGAGTTGTCCGTTGGCTTTTGCTTCAGCAAATCGAAGAATGGTATCGATACTTTCCTGCTTGGCATTTTCAATAAATCCACAGGTATTAATGATTACTATATCAGAATCATCTTGGTTGCTTTCGTGTTGTACGTCGAATTCATTGGCTTTTAATTGAGCCATCAATACTTCTGAATCAACAACATTTTTACTGCAACCTAAGGTAATTACATTGACTTTGGGTGTATTTATACTTTTGGTTCTCATACTGAGAAAATGGAATGAATAAAACTGGGTTTATCGAATAATTTAAGATCTTCTGCTTTTTCGCCGAGACCTATGTATTTAACGGGAATATTAAATTCGTGACTAACCCCAATTACCACACCGCCTTTAGCTGTTCCATCGAGTTTGGTTACTGCTAATGCATTGACCTGTGTAGCATTGGTGAATTCACGAGCTTGTTCGAACGCATTTTGTCCGGTGGTTGCATCGATTACCAATAATACCTCATTGGGAGCATCAGGTTTAAATCGCTGAATAACGCGTTTAATTTTAGCTAACTCGTTCATTAGTCCTACCTTATTATGCAAACGCCCTGCAGTGTCGATGATAATTACATCTGCATTTTGTTCTACTCCTTTTTTAACGGCATCGAATGCTACGGCTGCTGGATCTGCATTCATTCCGTGTGACACGATTTCCACACCAGCACGATCTTTCCAAATATGCAATTGATCAACGGCTGCAGCTCTGAATGTATCAGCAGCACCTAGTACTACTTTCAAACCATTTTGGGCATATCGATAGGCCATTTTACCAATGGTGGTGGTTTTTCCAACACCATTCACACCAACCACTAAAACAACATACGGTTTACTGATTCCATCGAGCTGAAAATCTTTTCCTAGGTTTTGGGGGATTTCAGGCATAATTTCATCGGTAATTTCGGCTAACCAGCGATTTAGATCGTCGGGGTTTTCAAATCCTTCCTCTTTGGCTCTGGCCTCCATTTTTTCGATGATAGCAACGGAGGTTTCCACTCCTACATCGGAGGTTAATAATGCTTCTTCGAGTTCATCGAGAAACTCGGAATCGATTTTATTCTTACCTGTAAGTAATCGACCCAATTTACTCAAAAATCCGGTACGAGTTTTGTCAAGCGCTTGGCGCGTTTGATCAATTTCTTCAGGATTTGCGTTGGATTTCTTTTTGAACCAGTTGAACATATAAAATAGATAACAAAGTTGGTAATTTTTGGGGTATAAAAAAAGCCCCGAATGGGGCTTTTTCAAGAATATCGTTGTGATTAACCCTTGGCTAAAACGTCTTTAACACGCTCAGCAGTAACAATTTCTTCTTTTTTCAATGTTGCAACTACTTTCTTAGCCATTATTTGATCTCCTTATGAAGTGTTACCTTACGCATGTAAGGGTTGTACTTTTTCAACTCAATACGTTGAGTAGTATTTTTCTTATTTTTGGTTGTAATGTAACGGCTCATGCCTGCAACACCACTACCTTTTTGCTCTGTGCATTCCAATATTACTTGAACGCGATTGCCTTTTTTTGCCATG
>CAYPYX010000040.1:0-20622 GCA_964415065.1 uncultured Rhizobium sp. | reverse complement strand
AGCGAAAATAATAGGGATAGTTTTTTCATGATAGTGATTTCAAAAATAACCTTAGTTCATTTGATTTTATGCAATTAATCTCCGTTTACAAATTAAATTGCCTCATCCACAAATTAAATCCTCATTTTTTTGAGAGTAGCACTGAATTTTTTAATCATCCACATTAAAAAAATGACAATAGAGTGATCTCAAAATATCTGGATTTTTACAAATTAATTGGTTTGACCATTGCTATTTTCTAATTGTTATTTGAACCAACAATTCAATGATTTCTCGAAGAGCGGGGTAAACCAAACAGATAAATCAATACTCAACAGCTGCCCATTATTCAATTATCCCCGTCAACAATCGATCGTAAAAACTCTCATCAACTAACTGCTCTTCAAGATTCAACTGAATTTTTCGATGTAATAATTGCTTTAAAGTAATACCATCGTGTTCTAATATTGCTGGTAACAAGCTTTTTTCTGGGTGCATATTAGGCATAGTATTTACATCCAAAACATAAGGCACACTGTCTTTCACTCGGAAATCAATCCTCGACATATATTTCAATCCCAACATATTATGCAATTGGACAGAAATTTGTTTCATGTACTTTACAGTACTCAGATCCAAATCAGTATCTAGTTTACGCTCCGTATATCCGAACGAATTTCCCGCCACGTAAATACTTCTTTGTGGTACTGGAGAGAATTCAGCAGGATTCAACGCTATATAATTTCCTGATTCATCAGGAATCACTGCAACGGAAAACTCACGGCCTTCTATATATTCTTGTACTAAAAAATCTTTATTTAAGATTGAATCCATAATAATTTTTTTATTCTCATCCGTATTTTCGAGAATAGTAATTCCTCTGTGACAACCACCATAGCGAGGTTTAGAAATTATAAATTTGGCATTCACATCCAACTTTGAAACGTGTCGAATCGAACGAGCCACAGGAATGTTTTGTTCGACACAAAAATCTTCAACTAATAGTTTATCTTGAGCAATTTCTTGGATTTTACCTGAAGTTGATAAGTGATTCACGCTATTTACATCCAACCAAAATGCCACCTCAGCCTGGTTGTAATTTCCAAAACCATAGCAAAGATTAAACACAAAATCAAATTCCTTTAAAAATTCGGCCAACTCGGAATTGGGTTCGGTTATATGTATTAAACTAACTTCAAATTCATCTGAAAGAGCATCATAATAAGTTTTCAAAGTAGAAAAATCAATATTCTCTTTCCATGGGGTGAATCGACTATCGGCGTACAATACTGCTACAGACTTTTTCATAATGTACTCGCGAAACTACAAGTACAATATTTTGTCAATATTACAAGTTAATGAACAATTCAACACCTTTGTGTTTCTTTAATGTATCTTCAATTTGTGCAATTTTTAATACATTTTTAACGTATAATAAACTAATGAAATCAACTTGGGTTTGTTTGAACTGGCAAATCCCTCAAAAGGGTTAATTTATTTCTAATAATATGACTCCGTTATAATAGTTCATTAGCCAAGTTTGCAAGCTCACTTCGTTCACCTTTTTCAAGTGTGACATGAGAATACAAATTTCGTCCTTTTAAACGATCAATAATATACGATAATCCATTCGACTCTGTATCCAAATAGGGAGTATCAATTTGATGTATATCACCCGTAAATACAATTTTAGTTCCATCACCTGCCCTTGAAATAATGGTTTTCACCTCTAACGGTGTTAAGTTCTGAGCTTCATCTACTATAAAAACAATATTTGATAAACTTCTTCCCCGAATAAAGGCCAAAGGAGCAACCAGAAGTTTTTCATTTGTAACCAGCTCCTTAATTCGCTGATAATCTTTAGAATTTTCCTTGAATTGGTTTTGAATTACTTTTAAATTATCCCACAAGGGCTCCATGTATGGACCCACTTTTTCACCCGCATCACCTGGTAAAAAACCTATTTCTTTGTTATTTAATGGAACAATAGGTCGAGCCAAATATATTTGCAAAAAATCTGCTTTTTGTTCCAAAGCAGAAGCCAATGCGATCAGAGTTTTTCCTGTTCCTGCAACACCCTGAATAGTTACTAATTTCACTTCCGGATTCAGCAAGGCATGTATTGCAAATGCCTGTTCAGCATTCTTCGGTTTGATTCCATAAACTACCTTCTTCTCTACTCGTTCAATATTTTCTGTAGTTGGATTGAAATATGCTAGAATAGAACTCTTATGATTTCGAAGGATGAAATAGTGATGTGATTGAGGCCTAATATCTACAAGTTCAGTATAATGCACTTTCCCAGTTTTATGTAACTCGTCGATGATCTCAGAACTTTCCATTTCCATTCGTGAAATCCCCTTATATAAACCTTCCACATCTTTAATTTTCCCAGTCTCATAATCTTCAGAAAGTACATTCAAAGCTCTGGCTTTCAATCTCAAGTTCATATCTTTAGTTACCAGAATCACTTTTCTCTGGGGATGCAATTCCTGCATTTTCAAAGCAGCATTTAATATTAAATGATCTGCTTTTCTATCCCCAAATAACTGTGAAGCATCTAATTCTGAGCTCCCATTAATATCCATTATCACTTTAAATTTGGCTTCTCTTTTTTTATCTAAAACAATCCAATCTGCCAAGGAATTGCCCTGCGACAATCCATCAATAAAACGAATAAATTGACGTGCTTCATAGTTTATCGTATCATTCCCTTTCTTAAAATTATCTAATTCTTCTAAAACAGTAATTGGAATCGCAACATCATGTTCTTGAAAATTTAGAACGGCTTGATGATCGTATAAAATCACGGATGTATCCAAAACAAATAACTTTCGCAATTCCAGATTTTGATTCTTCGTTTTTCTCGCCATAATCAAACATAATTGAATCTATTGTTTGATTTTTAGGTCAATTTATAATTAACAATAAAACAACAATAAATTATCGACATGAAAACATTTCAGGAAATTATAAAATACCCATTTTTTGGTATCTAGCAGCGTGATATTAGAAATAGATTTGTTAGCAAATCAATTCTATTATGAAATCCTATTACAAGATTCAAACCTCATACTTTATGAAGTTGAATGCGTTGAATAAAAGCAACAATTTTAAATTTTTCTTGCTTTTAGCTTTTATACTTTTAGGGGAAATAAAACTTGCAAATGCCTCAAACTTGAACCAATGTCGAGTTTCCAAATCTGAAAAACTCATTGCCCCTAATTCACTCAAACGAAATAACTCTGAATTGGAAACTTCATCAAGTGGAATTACTTCGCAACAAAAAGATAATAATCAGGCAAAATTAGAATCAAAATTATTCATAGAAAACAAGGGACAATTCAATGTTAACGGTGAAACCAATCCCATTCTTTTTCAATGTGATGCTGATGGGTATCGAATTGCAATTTCGAATAAAGGATTACATTATTATTTTATTCAAAATGAGAGTATTAATGAAGCAATTTTACCTGTAATTTCTCAGCCTCTTCGTAAGAATTCTACTTTTGGATCAAACACTGTTGTGAGTAATTATTCGGAGAATACTACAATTACAAATCCTTTGAAGGAGCAAACAAACCTTGAAATTAAAACTACCGCTTACCGAGTTGATTTATCCTTGCATAATAGTTCATCTCCCAAGAAAATAACCAAGGAAAATCCAAGTCAAACATACTACAATTATTATTTTGGCAATAACGAATTTGTTCAAGTACTCGGTTACCAGAAAATTCGTTTACATGAAGTGTACCCTGGAATTGATTGGGTAATTTACATGAAAGACGGCAAAGTAAAGTATGATTTCGAAATATCTCAGAATCATAATTCATTACAATTGCTTAAACTAGAATTCAAAGGTGCAACTGATTTGTCTATTTTACCCAATGGCAATCTTAAAATTACCACACCCCAAGGCGAAATCACAGAAGAAAAACCAATTAGTTTTCAAGGGAGCAAGGAAATTAATACCAATTTTACCTTAGAACAAAATATTGTTGGATTTCAACTAGAAGGTTCAATTGACTCCAAACAACCTTTAATCATTGATCCTTGCGTAAAGTGGGCTCGATATTTTGGAGGAAATTCTTCAGAAACGAGCTCACATATTGAATTGGATAATTCCGGAAATATTTATCAATCGGGTATTACTTATTCAACTAATCTAGCTACTTCAGGCGCTCATCAGACTTCTATAAATTCACAGCCTGATGCCTATTTGGCTAAATTCAATAGCAACGGGGATTTATTATGGGCCACATATTTGGGGGGAAATAATAACGATCAACCTTTCGATTGTTTGATAGATAAAGTTTCTGATTTGATTTATGTTGTTGGTCAAACCCAATCAACTAACAATATAGCTACAACCGGCGCATACAAAACCACCAATTCGGGAAATATTGATGGATTTATGGTTCAATTTAATTCTTCCGGAACTAGAAATTGGGGTAGTTATTTTGGAGGAAACAATTACGATTGGTTAAATGCAGGGGCCGTAGACAAAAACGGAAATTTAATCATTTGCGGTACAACTGCTTCAACGAGCAATATTACAACCACCAGCAGTTATCAACCTAGCATTGCTGGATCTTACGATGGTTTCATTGCCAAATTCAATAGTTCAGGAAATGTCCAGTGGTCTACTTATATTGGAGGCAGCAGTACCGACTATACAAATGGCATTACCTTAGGTTCTGGCAATGAAATTTACGTTACAGGTTCAACGTATTCAACAGATAAAATAAGTTCTACTGGCGTACATCAGACTACGAATAAAGGAAATGGAGATTGCTTTGTAATGCGATTATCAGCTGCTGGGGCTTACACCTGGGGTACTTTTTTCGGGGGAAGTCAATATGACGAAGGAAAATCTATACACTGCTCTCCAAATGGAACTCTGGTTATTTCAGGAAACACAACTTCAACAACTGATATAGCTACTTCTTCGGCATATCAAACAACCAATAAAAGCTCATCGGGATATTACGAAGCATTTGTTTTAAAACTGTCAGCTTCTGGTACTCGAAATTGGTCAACTTATGTAGGTTCTACACTAGACGATCAAGGAACCGCCATTACAACAGATAAATCCAATAGTATTTTCCTTGCATTAAAAACTCAAAACAACGGCTTCGGATCTTCAGGTTCTCACCAAAACAACTTAGTTGCGAATGATGAACTGTGCTTATTTAAATTTAGCGCAACAGGTACGTTTCAATGGGCCACCTATTATGGTGGAAACAGCACCGATGTACCTAATTCAATTACAACGGATACTTTTGGTGCCGTTTATGTTTCAGGATATACCGCTTCAGCTTCTGGAATTTCATTTGGATATAGCAGTAGCAACACATTAAACAACGTCGATAACTTTATAGCTAAATTTCAAGATGGCGCAGAAATGATAACCAGAACCAACATAAACGCCTGCCCATTTGTTTCCCAAACTCTAACTTCAACTAAAACAGGTAGTTCATACACATGGAATACAGGTGCTACTACGTCTTCAATTACCGTTTATAATCAAGCCAATTATAAAGTAACCACTACCTCCAGTTTAGGTTGTAAATTCACCGATTCATTCTTTGTAAAAAGATATATACTTGATACCTCTGCTTACATTTCTCAAAATGGATTCTTTTGTCAATCAGGACAACCAACTACACTCACATTTAACTATACTCAATCGGCTAATTCGTTTAATTGGAGAAATGCTACATGGGCCAATCTTGGAAGCGGCCAACAAATTTCTGTCAACCAAGCAGGAACTTATCATATGATTGTACGATATTCCACAATAAATTGTTTTGACACTTTATCTTATACCTTAGCGCAACAAGTTTTCAATGTAAACATCCCGAAAAATGCGAATATATCGTGTGGTAGTTCTGTCGCCGTAGATATTGCACACAACTCACCAACCAACTCGGTGCCTCAATATTCATGGACTCCCAATTCGAATATCGCTTATAGTTCATACGGAAGAGCGCTTATTTACCCCAATACAAGTACCAAATAT
Source organism: uncultured Rhizobium sp. (assembly GCA_964415065.1). Classification (GTDB taxonomy): domain Bacteria; phylum Bacteroidota; class Bacteroidia; order NS11-12g; family UBA955; genus VMCP01. Next base: position 14,621 of record CAYPYX010000040.1, on the reverse strand, counting down.
ATTTTAACTTCAACCATAGGAGGATATTGCCAAACTCGTGATACCATTGATATTGTAGTAACCAATGGAACTTCCCCAAAAATTCAAAGAACCTTCGATTCCATTCAATGCTATGGGAATAATTACTTCGGTTTTAACCCCATGTTTAATACTCCATCGACAGTAAATAGATTTACAAAAATGTCGCCAGTATCTGTATACCCAGGACTACCCGATATAAATGACACCATTACTATCACTTACAACGCCAATTTGGGTAACGGAAAATTAAAAAATGCATCTTCAGTTTACATTTACACTGGCTTAATTACATCCAATAGCCAAACAGATGAAGAATGGAAACATGTACGGGGAAACCTCTCAACAGGAGAATCACAGTACAAAATGACTTCTCTCGGTGGTGGAATCTGGAGAATAACTCTTCCAATCAAATCATTTTATGGTAAAAATGAGCCCTTTACTTCCAGTGAATTTGGGAAAAAATTAGCATTTATTTTCCATAATGCAAGTGGAAGTATTAAAGGTGCGGGCATCTATGATGAAGATATTTATTATCCCATGTACAATCCACAAAATTTCTCCACTGCTAATAATCAAATTCAAGCTATTATTCCATATGCTGGTATGGATACCCGTTATGTAATAGAAACTGGAGAAACTGTACCCATAATGATTGCAACTGGTGAAAAAATGGCACAAATTACACTTACCGTGGGAGGGAATTCTAGAACGGTATATAACACAGATACTGTTTCCATGTTTTACAAAGCAAGTAGTTCTTTTAATGTTCAGGTTTACGCCATTAGAAGCACAGCCCCAGTGTTTAACAACTACCATTACACACATCAATTCAGCGTAATAAATTTGGCAACAGCAAATACCTATAAATGGGATTTTGGTGACGGAAATACGGCTAATTCATACAATTTAAATCCTGTTTATAAATCCTTCACAGATGCTGGTACTTATACCGTTAAATTAGACATTACCGCTGGAAATGGCTGTACCTATTCACAATCTCAAACCAAAGTAATTGTTCGTCCGAAAGCTTTTGCTAATATTACACTTCCAGCTTCACCATTCTGTTTAAATGAAGATTTTAAACCCTCTGGAACAGGGAGCACTATCAACGGGGGAACCGGTACTTTAAACTATTCTTGGGACTTTGGGGATGGAACCACAGGCTCAACAATATCACCTAGTAAAAAGTACAATGCAGAAGGAAGCTATACTATTAAATTAAAAACTTCAGGTAGCAATATATGTATCGATTCCACATCCCGTTTTATTACCATTCGTCCACAACCTACTGTTTCCATTACTGCCTCTAGTCCATATGCCTGTTTAAATGGCACATCCTTAGAAGCAACTTCTGGATTCTTTAATTACATCTGGAGTACTGGGCAAAACGGACCTGTTGATTATGTTTACTCCTCTGGAACGTATTCCGTAATTGCTACCACTCAATTTGGATGTAAATCAACAAATTCAATCAATCTAATTGACCATCCCGGTATTCAAATCACGTCTGATAACGGATTAACATTATGCAAACCCACCGATATTATCAACTTACAAGCTACATCCGGATTTTCTAATTACGCTTGGAACACCGGCTCCAATACACGTTACACCAGCATAAGTAACCCAGGAGTATATTCGGTTACAGCATACGATGGTGCCTGTCAAATTTCAAATTCCATCACCATTGAGGATGGTAGCTACATCAATCCTTCCATATTTTACACTCCAATTGAGCCGTTTACCTGTGTCTTTTCACCACAAAGTGTTCATGGTGAGTATTATTCTTGGACTTTTGGGGATGGAAATGTCAGTATCTTAAAATCTCCAGAGCATACTTACAAAAAAGAAGGTGCATATTTAGTTTGCTTGGATATTATGAACAAATGCAAAGTCAGAAATAGCTTCTGTGGAACGGTTTACGTGCCTTTTACAGTTTCAGGAATCCAAGAAATTCAAAAATCTGAATTGAATATTCACCCCAATCCAGGTAATGGGACCTACCGGATTGAATTGCCGAATTTAGGCCAATCTGCATCTATTTTAATTACCGACATGAAAGGTGCGGTAGTGTATTATAAAGATAAATTTGACATTCGACAACCGATCCAAATTGAATGTGCTGATGGAATGTATTTAGTCAAAGTTCAAACCAACAACCATGTTTTTACGGGAAAAATAAATCATTTGAATAACTAAATGATATTCCGTCTAGTTCCATTTAACCACCACTAAAAATTGATCGTTATGCAATCCACAAACTCCTCGCAAAAAACATTTAGTTTTAACCCAATACCCGATGTGGGAATTATAGAATTTCTGTCCCCCGAAAAATTAAAAACTGCTTTTTTAGCCAGTATAATTTGCTTTACCGCAATTTCTAAAACGACTGCGCAAATGACAGGTGGAAATGTACCTTCTCCTTCGGCGGGTATATCTAAGTCAAATAAATCCGTTACCATTGTTCAAAAACGCAAGGTTTTTGGAAGTGAGATAATATCAAGAATGGAAATTCCATATAAATACTTGAATTACGGTGTATTTTTTGAAACAACACCCGTAGGTTTAAATTTAATCAACAGCAATACCAGTGCATATCTTGGCAGTTCCACTGAAACTCCAGGACTATACTATCCAAATCCCGGCTATTCGCGAATTTCATTTCGTCAAGCTCAGATGAATTTGCACATAAATGCTGCGTTATCTGTACAAGACATTTACCTCGGTGCTCAGAATCAGATTTTTCCGTATGGTGCTAGCATCGAAATGAAGAACTATATATTTAACGATGTTTCTCCCTCTTCTGTAAGCGATAAAATTAGCGAGTTATATAAAAATGACTCTGACTACGAATACGACAAATACCAAGAATCTGTATTAAATAATTTCCAAAAGAATCAAACCAACGTATTTTGGAAAAAGATAGGTGTTTTCGGAGGACTTTATAACCTTCAGAGTAAAACCGGTATATCTGGTCATTTATCATTAAATCAAATATCACGACAAACTGTATCTTTTGATAATTCTGGAAATACAGGAATGGTTAATACAGATTTCAGTGAAAAATGGATTGTATCGCCCGGTTTTGGATTTGAGAAAGGATTTTTTGCTTCGTATTTCCAAGCTAATTGGAATTTTCTGTCGGTCATTAAATCTAAAAATAATCCAGAAATAAAATCCAATTCATATTACGCGAGGTTCATTTTGGCTTTGCCAGTAACCTCTAAGATAAAATTTGGATTACAAAGTGAAAATTACTTTGACTTTTTCGAAAATACTTCACCCGAAAAGAAACAGTTAGAATCCATGTTCATGGAATCGTCTGACAGTCGCCAATACACACTAATTAACGGTATTCAAGCGTATTTAAAGGTTCAGTTTTGAGTGCAACCCATGCTGAATTTTTCTTAATGGTAGATAAAAAGCGAAAAGAATAGGATTTCAATCCACTGAATTCCTTTCTATTGCCAATTTTTACTGCCTAATAAATGGATAATTCAAATTATTTACTCGAAGGAAATAATGTCCTGAACGTAGATTTTCAACTGATAAATTATGTCAATTTGGTGGAGTTGGGGGGAATCGAACCCCCGTCCGGAGACGCGAAAACTGGCGCTTTCTACAGGTTTAGAGTCGGATTGGTTTCAGAGTGCAATTGGCTCCGCTCTTGCCAAGTTACACCCCCATCCAGCTTATAATCTACCAGGTCGCTGGAACTCCTAGTAAATACCCGTGCAGGTCGATTGCCCTGGATGATTTTCGGCACAGATAGAGAAAATCAGGACAACTAGCAATTGCTTATCGCTCGGATTAAGCAGCTAGGGCGTAATTGTTTTCGCCTCTTATGTTTTGAAGGTTCAGATTTAAGTGCTCTACCAACAACGCACTACCTGCTTACACCGCTTCCATTCATCCCGTCTATTCCGATCAACCCCTCTTCCTGAAAACTACAATTTCAATTTGCAAAGTTACAACACTTTTTCATATCTTCGAGAATTACGCAACAACTTATAACCAATAACTTATGAATCCCATCGAAAAAAATTCACCCGAAATCCCATCAAAAACCGCAATCCAGCTCCGGCAACGCAATGGACTGAAATTCCTAGCCATAGGTGCATTGCTTGGTTTCATCTCCTGTGTTCTTTCCATCATCAACCCCATCGAATCCATTTACCACATCAATCTTTACGTCTGTCCAACTATTGCCGTTGCTCTTATTTTTTATGGACTTTATCTGATTTTTGAATAATCATCTAATTCCATTAACCTCTTTCACTAAATTTGTCTAATGGAATATGTAAACCTAGGCAAATCAGGACTACCCATTTCAAGATTATCTTTCGGATCTTGGATTACTTTTGGGAATCAAATTCAAAATCAAATTTCCGAAAACTTAATGGATATCGCCTACGATGCAGGTATCAACTTCTTTGACAATGCAGAAGTATATGCCGCTGGTCAATCTGAAATCGTTATGGGGAATATTCTCAAAAAGAAATCTTGGAGTCGCGATTCTTACATCGTTTCTAGTAAAGTTTTCTTTGGTGCAGGAGCCACTCATCCCACACAAAAAGGACTACATCGCAAACACATCATCGAAGCCTGTAATCAAGCTCTTCAGCGTTTACAAGTTGATTATTTAGACTTGTATTTTTGTCACCGTCCCGATAAATCTACTCCAATTGAAGAAACCGTTTGGTCCATGCATCAGTTGATAATGCAAGGAAAAATTCTTTATTGGGGGACGTCTGAATGGAGCGCTCAAGAAATTATGGAAGCCCATATGGTGGCACAGCGTTTCAATTTAATTGGACCGGTGGTTGAACAACCCCAATATAATATGTTAGTCCGCGACAAAGTAGAAGTTGAATACAAGCAAATTTATAAAACCGTTGGCTTGGGAACTACTATATGGAGTCCTTTAGCATCGGGATTATTAACAGGTAAATACCTAAATAATACTGCCTCTAGCACTCGATTACAGCGCAATGAGCTAGATTGGCTAGCAGAACGATTATTGACGCCTGAAAACCATGCTAAAGTGCAAAAATTACATGCATTTGCTCAAGAATTAGGAGTAAGTTTACCGCACTTAGGTATTGCTTGGTGTTTAAAAAATCCAAATGTTTCAACGGTAATCTTAGGTGCATCGAAAGAAGAGCAACTAATAGAGAATCTTAAAGCACCAGAAATATTACATCTCTTAACTGATGAAGTGATGAACACAATAGAGCAAATACTACAGAATGCTCCTGTTCACCCACAGTATTAAATTCACCTGAATTCAATAAAAAAAGGGCTTCAGTTGAAGCCCTTTTTTTATTTATAAATTTCCTGTAATACAATAAGTTAACTCTAGAAATAATGTATTTATATAAACTCTACAAGTACCACGATTTAATTATTTTTTAATCCAGTTAATAATTTGTTTCTTCCCCTGATATGAAACTTCAATTAAGTAATTTCCTTGGGAAATATTGGGTGGTAATTCCAATTTTATTTCCTTCTTGGGATGTTGGATACTCCTGGATATCACTTCTTGTCCAACAGGATTAAACATTCTTATTTCAACTGAATTTAAATCAGTAATTGGAAGTTCAATTGTCAAATCATTACCATCACTAGGGTTTGGATAAAGATATATGTCTGATTTTGAAACAATCTGCAAAGCAGATGATTGTGAATTCTCTTTAAACACCAATACAAATCGATTTGCCATCTTACTCAATGGATCAGAATTCACAATAAATGAATAATCCGACTCCCCTACTGGATCTATTCGATGTTCTAAATTTAAGTAACGGTCAAAAATAAAAACGTCTCGACCCAAATCAGCAGAAAACTCAAATTTCAATGTGTATTTTGAATCACGAATTTGAGTAAAATTGAAATGAATTGAATCCCAAACTTGAGGAATTTTTCTAGATTCTACACTTAATAGTTTTCCATTAGATAGAATCGCAAAATTTTCATCCAAGTTATTCGGTTTGAGAGCATCTCTATCATCATATTCATTCTTGTATGTGGAATCAAAATGAATGAACAATCCATCTAATGGTTTTGCACTCATCGAATTCAAAGAGTCCGACTGCCATAATTGCAACTTAAGACTTGACATGGCCACTTGAGCTCTCCATGTCCCTGTTAAACCTATTCCTTTAGAGGATTCAGTAAAACTTAAGGAAGCAGAACCAGAATTTGAGGTTTTTACAAAAAATGCCTGTCCAGGTTGAACAAATCGTGTTGCATTCGAATTGGAAGTTGCCGTACTATTTACAACATCCACGGTTACGTATCCACCACGAGTTGAGATAGTTGGATCCCAAATGTAATAAAAGGACTTATTTAGATTTGTAGAACTACTCAACACGGTTTGCATATTAACTGAAGATTGGTAAGGATTCCCTATTAAGCTATATCCATCAGCGGTTGAATTTAAATTTGCTACACTTACAGTACCCGTTGTTAACGTGCCTACTGCCCTTAATGTGGTATTCGTTGGTGTAGGAGAATTGGTAGCCAGACTGATGGTCCGATCCCCTCTTACCATCAATCGGTAAGGCGTACCTGTCGACAACGATGTATTATTAGTATTATTTACCGCAGACCAGGTCTGAGTCGAGTTATTGTAGGTAAACATTGACGGATTACCGGTCAATGTCGAATCAAATCCATTCCCTGATCTGGGCGTACCTGTAATGTGAGTACCATAACCCGAGATCGAAGCGCCAGATTCCTGCCAATCAGTAAAAATGGATCTTTGAGAATTCACTGATGACGTGATCAAGCGATATGCCCTTCTAGCAGGGATGTATCGTTCTACTGTAACTAAACCACTTATACTTGCCCCAGATTGAGGTAGTTCATTAAACACACCTGTTGAACTAGAACTGCTTTTAAACGTCAAATTACCCCCTGTAGTTAGCGTCCCAGATGTTAGTGTTAATGCATTTGAAATACTGGTTGAACCAGTTAAAGTGACTCCTTCAGAATTGTCAACTTCTAACAAAGCTAATTGGTTATTTCCTCCAAAATTCTGCGTGTAAATACCATTCAGTATCACTTGTGAATTCAAACCGGCGGCCAGAATATTTCCCGAATTCAGAATATCACCAGAGAGTTCTAATGTAACGTTATTCGCAATATTAAGTGTTTTACCTTGTGGTATTTGAATTGCACCCAATACAGTCCAATTACTATTTAAGTTAAAAGTACTTGAACCCGATGTATTATCCAATATGAAAATTTTATCAGAACCAAAATTAGTAGGATTCCCACCAGAACCATCAGGGTAACCGGTCCAATTAGATGTACTTGTTAATGCTGATGTTGAACCCGACTTTATGTAGTATTTTACATACGGAACCCACTTAGCATACAAGGTTAAATTTGAAGTTGAATTGTAATTAGTACCTGCATTATAGTTAGTACCTCCACCCGAAGGTTGTGTATTCCAACCTGCAAAATAGTATTCATCACGCTCCAATGTTCCAGGACCTGATAATACAACTGAATTTCCAGAAGTAAATGATTGTATAGATGGTGGATTACCGGCTGTATTATTGTTACCCAAATACGTTACAGTATAGGTTGTAGATGTTACGAAAATGGGTTGAATGGTCAAGTTACTATTAACCGTAATCGTATATGGATTAGAGGATGATAAATTGGTATTATTATTTACGTCTTTCCAATAAGAAAACTGATATCCTGTGTTTGCCGAAGCTGTTACAGTAACTTGTGAACCTGACGTATAAACATCACCATAAATACTTGCACCCGAGGTTGAACCGTTATTCGAAGATAGCGCTTTTAACATGTAGACTGATTGAATTTCTAACTCCACGGACCCTCGAGTTGGCGCAGTAGTACTGCGAGTAGTTCCTAATTGATCGAGAGTAACAACATTACTAGATGCGCTTGTGCTTAATAAGTTCACCCAATTTCCTGTAGATGGATTTTTATAACCCAATGAGGGTGTTCCGTTACCGTTGGTATAACCGGTTACCACTCCCTTGTTATTTGTATTATTGGGAAAACTACCCAACTTTAGGGTTGCTGTTTTATTACTTGAATTTGAAACTAGTAATGGTTGGAAAACCAATCCACTTCCAATTTCAACTCCATCACCATCGGTAATTTTTGTATAAATACCACCTGCAAAAATAGTATTATCGGAACCATCTGACTTTCCAGTATATTGGATATTCCCAACGGAAGTGGAGTTATTAAATTTATTTAACGAAGAATGATAAATATTGTAATATGCATTTACAGAAGAACCCGACGAATAGCCAAAATCATCTAGTGTAAAAGCATTTGGAGAACTCGTTGTACCACTACTCCTGTAATAATTGTATGCAAAAATGCAATTTACAATATACTCTGTACTTCTATTTGAAATCGCACCTGCAGGATAATCTCCGTAAGCTACATTTCCAGTAAAGGTAGAGTTCGCCACATATAAATTAGATTGATAATTATTTATACCACCACCCAATTCAGTACTTTTATTATTGGAAAATGTACAATTATTAAAGTATAAATACCCATTACCTTTATTCTCACAGCCTCCACCGCCTCCAGATACGTATTCAGATCGATTCTCAGTAATCGTAGTATTTTCAATGAACATAACACCTCCGTTATTTAGAAAACCACCACCATAACCAGCTGAGTTTCGCGTAATCATACAATTATATAAATACATTTTACCCGTGCTTTGGTTGCTAATTCCACCACCACCACTACCTAAACTACCAGAACCAACGGAACTTCTGCTGTTGCTAATTGTTACACCATTGAGAATTAACTTATCTGCCGCGTTATAAATGGCTCCACCAGAACCTAAACTTCCAATATTACCGCCTTTAATGGTCAGGTTATTGATCGTAATCACTTTATTGCTACCTGTTATATAAAACAGTCGGTAAGCAGAGGCCGTTGAAGTTCCATTGGAACCGGTATTATTTCTACCCCCATCTGTTACACCGGTTACAGGTACTGTAATGGTATTTCCATTACCATTTATGGTTATACTCTTACTAATATTAATTGCGCTGTAATTATTTACTGCTGAAGCCGTAAACCCAGAAACCACGATATCATTTTGGATTTCAATTATATCAGTTACAGTTGTCGAACTGTTTGAAACTGCCGTAACAAATTCAGAATATGAACCCACATATCTGGTAGTTTGCGACATCAACGAGTCATCAGTAAAACAGCACAACATCAAAAGTACTTTAACATGAACTGAGAGATTAGTTGATTTTCGATTCGAAAACGGAAGATGCATAAGGTGAAGTATAAATAAGTTAGTGATTTGTCAATTTAAATACGACTGAGCATATAATGTACAAAATTACGTTTTTAAAATCCAATTTATAAAAAAAAGGGCTTCAGTTGAAGCCCTTTTCAAGATATAATTTTTAACGTATTATTTTTTCTGGGTTGAACGCATTCTATACATACCGTAGGCGATTGCACTCCCAACTACCGTAAAAATACCACCATCTACTGGAACATCGACTACGTCGTCGTCAAATCCTGCTTGTGAAAACACCACAGATATCAAGCAAAAAGAAAGCAAAAAGAGAACATTCTTCTTCATAAGTTCTGCAAAAATATAAATAATTTTGAATTACTTCCAAATTTTTTTTAAATAATTTTCGTTGATTGTTCGTATTATCTTTGTGATTGTGATTCGAAAACTCACCCTATTACTATCCTTTTTTCTAGGGTATTCATTAACCCTAAATGCGGCTGACCCCGTTCTTAAAGTTTCTTTGCTTATCCAAAAAAGTAAGTATTCAGAAGCAGAAAAACTTCATCAAAAATCAGCCACTTATCCCGAATCCCAATTAAATCCTTACTTTCACTTAAATGCTGCTCTTTTAATCCTTAACAGAACAAGTACTCCTTCAAACCATGCAGTTGGGATGAATCATTTGTTATATGCTTGCATATTAAAGGAAAATATTTCACTCAATTTCCCAAAGAACCCAGATAAACAAATCAAGTATTTCAACAAAAAATATCCAATTCCTCTTAGCCAATTCAGCACCTTATATTTAGGGCAGTTACAGGTATTTGTGAGATTAATAAAATATAATAATTGGCCAGTTGATACGATACTCAATGCAATTCAAAAACATCCAAATTTTCAATTCACTCCATTATTAAATCCTGCTCAAAATCCAGAATTTCTAAAAACAAACTCATCACTAAACTTAGAAAGGGAACTTTTAGCACTGAACTACCTTAATTCTAATCGAGTTCAACTCAATAAAAACCAACATCAATTTCCACAAACCAACTTAAAAATAAGATTTCCATCACTGGATTCATTTCTTATCGCGGAAATGAATTTGGGAATTAAAACAATTTATAAACAAGCATTTAACTATGCTTATAAATCTGGAGCACAATCCGATTATATTCTAAAATTATACAACTATTGCGTTCAGTTACTATCTGAACCCAACAATTTAGACCCATTCAATGACGTGGAATTTTCATTCGAAGAGGAGTTAAAAACTTGGTCTAAACAAGCTTTAGATACAATACATCATTGGGAATTCAATAAAGCTATAGAAATCAACCAAAAAAATCAGTATTTATCCTATCAAAGAACCTATCCGTCGAGTCCATTTGCTGATAGCGCTTATAAACTTGCGGAAAATTTGGCATTCTTAGAGGCCAAAAATACCAATTCTGAAAAAAGTTACAGTGAGTTTCTAAAATCATTTCCTAAAGGTCCACATTTTGAAAAAGCAAAATACGCTTTACGGTATTTGAAAGTAATTCCTGTACCCTATTTATCGACATCCGAAACAGGTCCTTCAAAGTACTTTTTTGTGGATTCCGCATCTTCAGAGATTTGGATCGATAGCATGTACGACTTCGCATATCCTTTTGCTCAACCATACTATAAAAAATGGCTCCCAAATGGTTCAACGCTAATACCAGGTTGCGCCCTAGTTGGTCAAAATGATAATTTCTTCAACATGGAATTCCACTTTATTGAAAAAGATGGAACACGGATGACACCCAATACCTATGAAGAAATCATTCAATTTCACAGAAATTATGCCTTCATTAATAAAAATGATCGTTGGGGCATATTAAATTCGGAAGGAAAAGAAATTCTACCGCCAAAATTCCAACAGATTCATTTCGACACACTTCGAGGATTGGGATTTGTTTACAATGGTCAAAATTGGGCAATTTTCAGCAAATCGGGCAAATTAAACACCGCCTTTAATTTCTCAGATATTCATAACTTACTTAAGCCTGAAGCAGACCGCCGAATGATTCGACTCAATGAAAATGCAGTACAGGTAATTCAAATTGATTCTAATTTCATTCCCGTATTAGATGAAACTGGAGTTTATTCTGTTGTTAATTATGCAGGAAAAAAATCTTTAAATCTCACTCCCAATTTTAAATACATTGGTATTGTTCAGCATAACATCTACTGGGTACAACCCAATGATAATCAAACATATTTCATAAACAGGAACGGCACTGTTCTAACCGATACCTTTGTCGAAATCAGACAAGACCGATTTTCAAATCATATATTTTACGGTAAAATAACCACCTTCAACAAAAAGCGGCAACCCGAAGAATCTTGGAAGATAATCAAAACCCATCCAAAATTAGGCGTTCAAGTATTAAACACAACAATCGCAAAACCAAGTCATATCATGGCATTGCAAAATGGTGGATTGGATTACTTTGTTTTATATATGGATGAGAAAGCTCTAGAAATCAACTATCATATATTAAACGCCAACGGACAAGTTAGCAACCGAATTACATTACAGAAAAAAACCGCCAATGCTGGAGGAAAATTCATCTACAAAGGAAACAAATTAGCTTTAGTGGAAATAACATCCCCCAACAACACGAAAAACGAAAAATTGAAAAAACGGATACCAACCTTGACTCGTTACCATTGGATTCACCCACAAACAGGAAAAATTTCCAAATCTTTTTTTGACCAACATGGTAGTGTTTCCCTCTTAAACGATTCAATTGTTTTTGGACCAGTAATCACCTACTCTGAGGTACAAAGTGCAACTACAATCAATTCATTTTCAAAAAATGTGTGTTTTAATATTAATCAAGACAAGGAATTAAAATTCTACTCGCTCAAAAACAAATCCGATACCGTTTGGCAGACAGGATGGACTGATTTTACTCGTTTCGATAATCCTCAAAACATACTCATTAAAAACAATTTAGGAAATTGGGGCTTAGCAAATAGCAATGGTCGAATTTTGGTTGAGCCGAATTATCAAACCATTGAAGCTACAATTTATTCGAAGTTTTGGAAAGTTCTGCTCACCCCCAAAAACAAAGCCGCCGATGAGGAACAACACTGGGGTATCATCGACGGCAATGGGTTATTAAAACTACGTCCCGATTATGAAGAAATTATCGACGACGAATTTTATAATTATTGGTTGGTTCCATACAAAGACAAATTAGCATGGACCGATTGGACTGGTCATTTGTACGCTGAATAACGGTCTTCGCATTTCAGAACAATTGGTTTAACCAAAGCCAGTCCTGAAAAATAATTGGGTTATTGAATAAAATATAATTCTATTAGGAATTCATTTTATTCATCCATTTTGCATTTAAAAATCCAATAATCACAAAGGGAACGATGCAATCAATTAATGTCGCAATCATATCGTAGGCAGGATACCAGACATTATTGGTGTACGGCAGATAAATATAGCCTATCAATCCAATAAACACAGAAATTCCTAACGACTTCTGCAAACCGATTGGACCAATCCATTGAAACAACATTACGATTAAAAATGCTGCGACTAAATCTGCGCCCAAACCTCTTAACATGTAAGGCAGCATATCAGGATTTCTCGGAGCATAAACCGTAACGAAGTACCAAGGTTGACCTTCAAATTTCTTCCAAGCCGATTCCATTTGATCCATAGGAGTTGAGGGATCCGGCTGTTGAATCAAATACCTACCTTCTTCTAATTTTAGCGAATCCAGAGACGCTGCAATAACGCCTTGATTGTTGGTGTACTGCTGGGCATTTTTATGAAAATTACCTGCAGCGTGAGAAATAAATTGCCACATGAAAAACAAGATTCCAATAGCAATAGTGGGTAAAATTATTTTTTTCATAACCTATGCAAGTTATGAAAAAAAATTATTTGGTGTTTTTTGTAATAGTTACATCTCGATTACCTCGAGTAAATGAATAATACCTTCTGCAATCTAGTTGATCCCAAGAACCATAATTTACAAATATTCGCTGAGTGGCATCAATAGGTTGAATATCGATTCGGCCATTTAAAATGCCCCATTCACATGCATTACTAAAGTGAATGGTATCTTTTATAACCGATGTAAAATATCTTCCCTTCCTATTACGTGCGTAGGTTGTACCCCAAACAGAATAAACATCATCGCTACTTCTTGGGGTATTTCCTCCGATTATACGCGTTCTAACATATTCATTGGTCCAGTCGTAAATATCAGCTCTTGGATTGTCCTGAATTATCTCAAACGTAGATTTAATCTCATGTTCAGATTGTTCATATTCATTTACTCCCCAAAATGTTACATCTATAAAACCTGTGAATTTATAATATCCCATGTATGCTGGTTCCAAAGTAATTTTAAATGAATTTCCTTGTTTAAAAAAATCACCCTCCCAATTAACAACAATCGGGTTTCTCCTGTAAATTCCATCTGCACATTTTTCATATGCAGTATCTCCAAAACGCACTAAAAACCATTTTTGATTATTACTAGTATCAAAAGATTCAATGGGAACTTTCATGTCAATGTTTTCAATTCCATGAAGTACTCGTGCATAGTCCATGACTAAATCAACCAACTTAGAGGTTTGATAATCAGCAAAATAATTATCACCTACAGAATCCTCGAAAGTTTCAACGTAAATCCGACACTGCGATAAATAAACCACACTAAACAATGCAACCGCCCATTTGGCTAAATGCTTCAAAGGTTTTTTCAAGTTTTTTATTTCGGGGGACATCAGAGTGTACAAGTATAAAAGTTCATACAAATTTAGCAATAGTTCTTAAAATGCAAGTGCCTTTAATCTGTTACCATCAATTTTGACTGTATATTTGCAATTCGAACATTTTAAAAAAACTCAAATGGTCCCGTAGTAGAATGGATACTACGTGAGTCTCCGGAACTCAAGATACAGGTTCGATTCCTGTCGGGACCACCAATCTACCTTAATTCAAAGTACCATCTGTTTCCCAAAAACCGAGTGATAAAATCCTAATTTCCTTAGAATGAACAAACGGGATTGACACCTACTGGATTTGTAATTTGATATCTCTAATTTCCAGTATGTTTAATTTTACTCCGAATCCACCCAGATACCTTAAGGGCATCGCCATTCCAAATATGTCCCCCATCAGTGTATTTTACTGAATCATGGAATGTTTTCAAATTAATAAATTGAACTTGATTCTTAACGGCAAATTGATTGATCAATGAATCGAAATTGGGGGCAAATTTATCTTCCAATTTTGCCAATTCTTTGTGCACAGGAAGTTGAACCAAAACAA
>CAYPYX010000039.1:14827-20671 GCA_964415065.1 uncultured Rhizobium sp. | reverse complement strand
GAGGAAAAAGCGGAACGTAAAACCCGTTTAATGCAAGAATTCGCTGAAAAAAGCGAGCGTATTCACTCTGTTCAACAATTATTAAAGGCTTACACCCTGTTTGAGCGCGATGTTGAATACATATTAGCTGATGGAAAAGTAAAAATCGTTGACGAACAAACCGGTCGTATCATGGAAGGCCGTCGATACAGCGATGGACTACACCAAGCCATCGAAGCCAAAGAGAATGTTCGCGTTGAGGCAGCTACACAAACTTACGCTACCATTACATTGCAGAATTATTTCCGTATGTACCACAAATTATCAGGTATGACGGGTACTGCTGAAACAGAGGCTCAAGAACTTTGGGATATTTACAAATTAGGGGTAAAAGTAATTCCTACCAACCGAGCTGTCATTAGAAAAGATCAAGAAGATTTGGTGTACAAGACCAAACGAGCAAAATACAACGCCGTAATAGATGAGGTGGTAGCATTAACTGCTCAAAATCGTCCAGTATTGGTGGGTACAACTTCAGTTGAAGTGAGTGAATTGCTTTCAAGAATGTTGAAGTTACGCGGAATCAAGCACAATGTATTGAACGCAAAACAACACCAAAAAGAAGCTGAAATTGTTGCTAATGCTGGTTTACCGGGTGCTGTAACCATTGCTACCAACATGGCAGGACGTGGTACGGACATTAAGATTTCTGAAGAAGTAAAAGCAGCAGGTGGTTTAGCCATTATTGGTACTGAACGACATGAAAGTAGACGTGTTGACCGTCAGTTACGAGGTCGTGCCGGACGTCAAGGTGATCCAGGTAGTTCACGTTTTTATGTGAGTTTGGAGGATGATTTGATGCGTATTTTCGGTTCCGAAAAAGTTGCTGCTTTCATGGATAAATTGGGTGGTTTCAAAGAAGAAGATGTTATTGAGCATTCCTGGATGTCCAAAACCATTGAAAGAAATCAGCGCAGAATGGAACAGAATAACTTTGGTATTCGTAAAAGATTATTGGAGTATGATGATGTAATGAACAAACAAAGAAGCAGTATTTACCGAATTCGTAGAAATGCGTTATTTGGGGAAAAGCTTCGAATTGATTTAAGTAATATGTTGATGAACTGGTGCTACGAGGTAGTTACCGGTCACAAACAAAGTGGTGCTTCTTGGGTAGAATTGGAATTGGAGGTTATTCGCACTTTAGCTATGGCTCCTCCATTTACAGAAGAAGAATATCACCAAGGTAAAGCTGAAGATTTAGCTGTTCAATTGTTCGAACATCTGAATCAGCAATATAATAATAAGTCGAAGACTTTAGCTGAAAAAGCATATCCAGTTTTTGCCAACATTCGCGAAACTCAAGGTGAACGTATTGAGAATGTGGTTGTGCCAATGACCGATGGTACAAGTCAGTTCCAATTAACGGTTCCAATGAATCGTGCTTTGGAAACCAAATGCCAATCCATGATTTCTGATTTTGAAAAGTCAGTTACATTGCAATCAATCGATGATGAATGGAAAGAGCACTTGAGAGAATTGGATGAATTGAAACAAAGCTCATACAATGCCCAGTACGAACAAAAAGATCCTTTGTTGATTTACAAAATGGAAAGTTGGGAATTATATGGTCAAATGTTGAATCGCATGAATCATAAAATCTTGGGTATGTTGTTTAGAACTCGAATTTTTGAAGAAGGCGAAGTGAATGAATCCCGTCCAGCTATGCGTAAACCTGAACCTAAAGTAGTTGCTTCAAAAGAAGACTACTCAGGCATAGGCGAAGTTTCTCACGAAGAAGTGATTGCACAATCCGCACCTAAAATCCCTCAAAATCCCATACGCAATGACATGAAAGTGGGTAGAAACGACCCTTGTCCTTGTGGAAGCGGCAAGAAGTTCAAACAGTGTCATGGCAAAGATTGATTCGGGAAAAGAACACCGAGTTGAAACGGATAATTATTATTGGGAAAACGGATTTGTTGTTTTCAAGGAATCTTTTCTGATAAAAAAAGGTTCTTGTTGTGGCAGCGGCTGTAGACATTGTCCATACGAACCCAAGCACCACGGTGGTGCCGTAAAAGTTCGTCAAAATGTTAAAAAGTTGTAAACATTCGAGGTCTTGGCTAAAGGATTTTGTATTTTTGCGGTGTGAATTCACCCATAAAATCTGCTCTAGTTTCGGTATTTTACAAAGACGGTTTAGAACCCATTATCCGAGCACTTCACCAAAACCAAGTAACATTATATTCTACTGGAGGTACCCGAAAATTCATTGAGGATTTAGGTATACCTTGTGTAGCAGTAGAAGATGTTACTGGATATCCTAGTATCCTTGGCGGACGTGTTAAAACACTCCATCCAAAAGTTTTCGGGGGAATTTTAGCCCGTCGTGAGTTGGATCAAGACATGCAAGAAATTGCTTCCTATGAAATTCCTTTATTGGATTTAGTAATTGTTGATCTTTATCCATTCGTACAAACTGTTGCCGATGGTGGCACTGATTCAGAAATTATTGAGAAAATTGACATCGGAGGTGTTTCTTTAATTCGTGCTGCAGCAAAAAATCATGCTCACACGTGCATCATTGCAGACAAAAACGATTACCAGGAATTCCTGTTAGATTACCAAGCACAAAATGGCAGTCTGGATATAAATACACGTAAAAAGTTTGCATATAAAGCTTTTTCCGTAACCTCAAATTACGATACTCAAATTGCAAATTGGTTTGGTGGAGTAAAAAGCACAGCATTGAGATATGGTGAAAATCCACATCAAAAAGCACATTTCCAAGGTAATTTGGATGAAATTTTCGATAAAATTCAAGGAAAAGACTTAAGCTTCAACAATTTGTTGGACGTAGACAGTGCTATTTGTCTGTTGAATGAGTTCAGAGAATCTACCGGTTCTACTTTTGTTATCGTAAAACACAATAATGCTTGTGGTGTTGCTACTAGAAATACCATTCAAGAAGCGTGGACAGATGCATTAGCATGCGATCCAGTTAGTGCTTTTGGCGGAATCTTGGCTACTAATTCAGAGATCGACGAATCTACAGCTGAAGAAATTAATAAGCTATTCTTTGAAGTATTGATTGCACCTAGCTATTCAGATAAGGCAATTGAAATTTTAAGCGCCAAGCAAAATAGAATTATTTTGAAAGCGAAGAATTTTGGTTTGTTAAAATCCACTTTGTACCGCACTGCTTTGAATGGAGAATTGGTTCAAGAACGTGATTCATTGATTGAAACGCGCGATAATATGAAACCCGTTACTCAACGTGTTCCTACCGATCAAGAATATAGCGATATGGAATTCGCAGTTAAATTGGTTAAACAAACTAAAAGCAATACCATTGTATTGGCTAAAAACAACCAATTATTAGCCAGTGGAACTGGACAAACAAGTCGCGTAGATGCATTGATTCAGGCCATTGAAAAAGCCAACAAATTCGGATTCGATCTAACCGGTGCAGTGATGGCGAGTGATGCGTTCTTCCCATTCCCTGATTGCGTTGAAATTGCTGATAAAGCGGGAATTTCTGCTGTTGTTCAACCTGGTGGTAGCGTAAAAGATGAATTGAGTATCAAATATTGCGATGATAACTCCATGGCAATGGTATTCACTGGAATTCGCCACTTCAAACACTAAACAAAATAAAATTAAGTGTGTTAAATTTAAAGTTTAGCACACTTTTTGCTCACAAGGAAACACTATGTATCAGCTGATTCGATTATTTTTATTTACACTGTCTCCAGAAAAAGCACATGACGTTGCTTTAAAGCTTATACAATTTGGTTTGTCTCTTCCCTTAATTGGTGGAATTTTAAGAAAAAGTTTCCAACCAGAAAATCCAAAACCCGTTGAATTTGCAGGAATTCAATTTCCCAATATCGTGGGATTGGCTGCAGGATTTGATAAGGATGCAAAATATTTATCTCTTTGGAAAACCATTGGTTTTGGACATGTCGAAGTTGGAACCGTTACTCCGCGTCCACAGCCAGGCAATCCCAAACCCCGATTATTTAGAATTCCACAGGATCTTGCTGTTATCAATCGCATGGGATTCAATAATTACGGTGTAGACGCAATGGTTGAACGTTTAAAAAGACGTCCGCAAGGATTAATCGTGGGTGGGAATATTGGTAAAAATAAAGATACCGACAACGACCTAGCCGAAGACGATTACATTGTTTGCTTTCAAAAGTTGTATGACTATGTAGATTATATAACCGTGAACGTTTCAAGCCCCAATACCCCAGGTTTACGGGATCTGCAAAGCGAGAAATTTCTGGTGCCATTGTTCGAAAAATTACACGCCATCCGCAACAGCAAACCTGTTCAAAAGCCCATTTTCATAAAGATTGCTCCTGATTTTCAAATGAGCAGTTTAAAGAAACTAGTAACTGTTATTAAGCAATTGAACGTTCAAGCTGTTATCGCTACCAATACAACCATTTCCAGAGAAAATCTAAGCCTTTCTTCGAAAGAAATAGATAAAATTGGTGCAGGAGGATTAAGCGGAGCTCCCCTATTTGAAGCAAGTAATGCAATTTTAGCGAGTTTGAGCATAGAATTAGGTCCTCAAATTCCCCTTATTGGAGTTGGAGGGATTTTTAATGGTCATGACGCTTCAGAAAAATTAAACCGCGGTGCAGGTTTGGTTCAAGTATACACGGGCTTTATTTATGAAGGCCCTTGGATTGTTAAGAACATCCTCAAAGAAATTTCGTACAACTAAATAACAGATTTTCCTCGGATTATTTCAATTTATCTTCTAGGTTTCTGGGGTTGTGATTCTCTTTACCAAGGAGTTTGATTTATTTCAAAATTCGCCTCAAAATATCTACCTTCAAACTAACTTGCAGTTTATTTAAAACCTTCATTATCCGACTAATATCCATAAAATTATTCAGCTAAGCTGAATAAGTCTCCTCTATTCCAATTAAAAAATTATATTCGAGTTGCAATTACCTATGAAGTGGAGTCGTATATTTTTTATTTGGTTAATTTCTTTTTTTCTCTGGGGATTCACGTTCGTTAATAAGCAACAAAACACGCAATTAGAAATTCCATCCATATCAACCGATGAAATTCTTACCATTCACTCGGGCTATACTACTTCTTACAATCATCAATATCATATCCCCAACTGGGTTGCATATGAATTACATCCCTCAGAACTCAACGGAATCAATGAACGTTCGGATAAATTCCTTCCCGATCCGTTAATTAAACCTGCTACATGTAACTCTTCCGACTATACAAAATCTGGATACGATCGGGGACATTTAGCACCCGCGGGTGACATGACCTGGTCAGAATCCGCCATGAAAGAAAGCTTTTACATGAGCAATATTTGTCCACAATCACCACCTCTAAACCGTGGAATATGGAAAGATTTAGAAAGTGCCATTCGAGATTATGTTAAAATTAAACAACATCCGTTATTTATAATTACCGGACCAGTAATATCAAAAAACAATGCACAATTTAAGAATTGGCAGTACGGCAGTATTGGAAAAACGCACCGTGTTGCTGTTCCCAACTTCTTTTTCAAAGCAGTTCTCGATACAGTTGGAATCGATAAATCTGTAGCATACATCATACCGAATTCACCACCCCAAGTTACATTTCAATCGTACAAATCCATGCACGGTGGACATGCGAATTTTCGCATTACCGTAGATAGCTTGGAGCGAGTGCTAAATCGTAATTTATTTCCTCGAATTTCGAGCAAACTTGGATATTCGGAAAGTCCAAATAAAACGGTTGATCCAAAAAACAAAGCAGAATCGAAAGTGGGTTTAATTTTGGATTAAACTTTATCTAAGATTGATTACGAATTGAACTTACTCAGAAATT
>CAYPYX010000039.1:4232-14727 GCA_964415065.1 uncultured Rhizobium sp. | reverse complement strand
TTATTTACATAATACCATTGATCATTCATATAGATTAATTCAAATCGGACAACGTATTCTTCTTTCTTTTTATGGATAACATACTCAACTCGTGCCATTTGAAATTGAGGAATTGTATTCACACGTATTAATATTACTTTTTCTGGATCCACTGAAGCATTGTTTGAGTTGATAGCGTATTTTCGGGTATACTTCCGCAACCAACGAAGTTCCTTTTCAAACGTAAACTTATATTGAACATATTGACCGTTGATGGCTACCTCGGGGGATAGTGTATCGTAGGAACGTGCTAATTGAACAAATTGTGTAGGTGATAAAAATCCGAAATTACTTTTTCGATATTTCTTTTGAAAAACCCAGTTTGTTAAAGTATCTACTGCCACTAAATGTGAGGAAAAACCCGGAGAAACTACAATACGATTAGAATCAATTTTAGTACTTAACGCCTCTTGAGTTACAGAAATGGCATCTTTAGTAATGGAAATCGCTTCTTTTACACCTTCTTTAATTTTTAACTTTAAACTATCTGAATTTAGACCGGAACGTTTTACAGAATCTGAATTAACTCTGCCGGGCTTAGAGGTATCTGAACTGAGATTTACTGAACTCAGAGCAGAACGTTTTACAGAATCTGAATTTAATGCCGAGCGTTGGGTACTTTCCGCGTTAATTTGGGCTGGATTTAATTTAGAACGCTTTGCAGTATCAGAAAAACCTTTAGTTTCTATTTGCGACATTAAAGGAACCCAGAAAAAATCCAACAGAATCATAACAAAAATCCACCGATGTGAGCGAAATTTGAATTTGAAACAACCTGTCTTCATTTATTTTTCATCGGATTAAGCCGACATCCAAAATTACAGAATATTTCAACAATAAACCATGACCCATCATACCAATCCACCCAATCATTTAATATCCAGTAAAAGTCCCTACTTACAACAACATGCCTTCAATCCGGTAGAATGGTATCCTTGGTCGGAGTTGGCTTGGCAAAAAGCAAAGTCAGAAAATAAATTGGTGCTGGTGAGTATTGGTTACAGTACTTGCCATTGGTGCCATGTCATGGAACATGAGTCTTTTGAAGATCACGAAACGGCTGAAATCATGAACATTGGAATGATCAATATCAAGGTGGACCGAGAAGAACGTCCTGATATCGATATGGTGTATATGGATGCATGCCAGTTAATGACAGGTCGTGGAGGATGGCCCTTAAATGTTATTTGTTTACCCGACGGAAGACCCGTTTACGCAGGTACCTATTTTCAAAAACCGCAATGGCAACAATTAGTTTTGCAATTAACCTCACAATATCGATCGCAACCTGAATCTTTTACGGAATATGCCCAAAAATTCATGGATGAGTTGCAAAAAATGAATAAAGTGTCTACTCCAACCGGCGAAATATTGAATTTCTCCAAAAAAGAAGCGCTGGATATTTTTGAAAAATATGCTCAAGACATTGATTGGGAGCACGGAGCAAAACAAAGAGCGCCTAAATTCATGGTACCCATTCAATTCGAATATGCTCTCGATTTTCATCTATGCACTCGAATCCCCGAAGCCAAAGAATACATTCATCTAAGCCTGTTAAAGATGGCCAACGGAGGTATTTATGACCACATTCGCGGTGGATTTTTCCGATATTCTACTGATAATCGTTGGTTTGCACCGCATTTTGAGAAAATGCTCTACGATAACGCACAACTTATCAGCTTATATTCTAGAGCCTATGCATGGTCAAAAGCAGATATTTACAAAGAAGTTGTGGAACAAATCCTTTCGTTTTGCGATCGAGAATTGACAGATGCCAATTCATTTTTAGGATATTTCTCGGGATTAGATGCTGATTCTGAAGGCGTTGAAGGGAAATTTTACACCTTCACCATGAACGAAATTGAAAACGGAATGAATTCCCATCCCCACCCTCCGAAATTTAGCCCGGCTGAAATTGAATTCTTAAAAGTAGCATTCGGAGTTACAACGGAAGGAAATTGGGAGCACCATATGAATATCATCCATACAGCCAAAGCACCTTTGCAAGTTATTGAAGATCTCAATATCTCGGCGGCTGAATATCATTCCTTAAAATCTTCCGTAAAATCCAAGTTATTCGAATTGCAGGAATCCAGAATTCGACCTTCTTTGGATTATAAAATCATTTGCAGTTGGAATGGTCTGATGATAAAGGCTTTAGCCGATGCCGGATACTATTTAAATGCACCTAAATATACCCAAAAGGCAACTGAATTGGCACAACAAATGTGGTCAATATTTTGGCAACCAAAGGCCAAACAATTATTGAGAATACACTCCCAAAATGCTACTTATAACGATGGTTTTTTAGAAGATTATGCCTCTTTTTCTTTGGGGATGTTAGAGCTGTTTAAGTTCACTGGGGATTTCATCTTTTTAGAACGCGCTAAAATTTTGATAGATCGCAGTATTGAACTGTTCTACAACGAAAACAATCACCAATTTGAGTTTGTAGGAAAATCTTCTGAAACTTTGATTATTCAAAAAACCGATTTAACCGACGATGTGATACCTTCTGCCAATAGCATGTTAGCCAAATCGTTGCATCAATTATTTGAGCACTATTCAGACCTACGATATCGCGAGTTGTATTTAGAATTGCTTACCACCGTCAAAAATTCAGTGTCTCAACATCCGAGTTGGTATTCAGGTTGGGCTCAATTGTATTTGATGGAAGCATTTCAACCGTCGCATGTTGCGGTACATCAGGCTTCTAGTCCGGATTCGGCTCAAATTGCACATTGGCCATCTTGGATCAGCGTGTTAACATCCCAAGAAAACACAAAAGCCACTTGGTTGAAATTTAACAATTCACAACCAAATGGCTTCTATTTATGTGTGGGAAACCGCTGTCTAGAACCCGTTTCTGATTGGAGTCAGATTGAAGAAATTCTAGAAGAAATGTATTCCCTAAATGATTCGTTTGAGTGAAACGCCACCACTAAAGTGAATTAAGTAGAAGCGCTTTAGGATATTTTCAAATCTAATTTTAAACGGACTTTAATTCGTTTACTAATTTTTGTAAACTATCTTTCGCATCACCGAATAACATTCCGCATTTAGGATCAAAAAACAAGTCGTTTTCTATTCCAGCGTAACCAGACTTCATACTTCGTTTTAACACTACGATTTGCTTTGACTGATCTACATCTAAAATGGGCATTCCGTAAATCGGACTGGCTGGATCGTTTTTAGCAGCTGGATTAACAACATCATTCGCACCAACCACTAAAACCACATCGGTTGTAGTAAACTCTGGGTTGATGTGTTCCATTTCAATTAATTTGTCGTATTCTACATTACTTTCAGCAAGCAATACATTCATGTGACCAGGCATACGACCTGCAACTGGGTGAATGGCATATTTCACATCTACACCTTCTTCAGCTAACATGTTTTCCAATTCATGACAAACGTGTTGAGCTTGAGCAACAGCCAAACCGTATCCAGGCACGATAATCACTTTGGAAGCATATTTCATCATGATGGCCACGTCGGTTGCCTGAACTTCTCTTACGGTACCACCGCTTGAAGAAGAACCGGAAGAACTTCCCCCGGAACCAACCATTCCAATCAATACGTTGGTCAACGAACGATTCATGGCTTTACACATTACAACCGTTAGGATCGTTCCTGCGGAACCAACCAATACACCGCCCATAAGCATTACATTGTTATCGTACAAGAAACCTCCACAAGCAGCAGCGACACCGGTAAACGAATTCAATAATGAAATTACCACCGGCATGTCTGCACCACCAATTGGGAAAACAAACAATAAGCCGTAAACAACCGCAATGGCCATGGTAATGTAGAATTGGATCATGGACGCGCCTCCCCCGCCTAAATCAGCAGCTAAATACGTAAATACAGAAGCGGCAATGATGAATAGAAGTACAATTGCGTTGATGTATTGTTGTCCCGGAAAACGAAAATCTCCGATTTTACCATTCAATTTACCCCAAGCAACCATACTTCCCACGAAAGAAACGGTACCAATAATTAAACCAGCGATAATGGGAATAAACTTACCTAGAGCAATACCTACTTCCACGTGTTGCCACTCAATGATAGAAATAAGAGCGGCAGCTAAGCCACCCATACCGTTAAATAGGGATACCATTTCGGGCATTGCTGTCATTTGAACACGTTTTGCCATCAAAGTACCAACAACGGTTCCCAACAATATAGCACCCACAATATAACCCAAGTTTCCAATGATATGGAAACCATTATGATCTAAAAACAGGGTTGCTATTACTGCTACAGCCATACCAAATGCGGCAATCAGGTTTCCTTTACGCGCTGAATCCGGTTGACCCATTAATTTCAAACCTATAATAAATCCAAAGGATCCGATTAAATAGGCGATTTCTAATAAATGTTCCATTTTACGTTTCTTTAAATTTATTTTTTAGGTTTCTTTTTAAACATTTCCAGCATGCGATCAGTAACAACAAAGCCACCAATTACATTCAGCGTTCCAACAAATACACCTACAAATCCAACGATTAATGAAAAATAATCATCGGAAGGTGCGTGTCCTAAAACGATAATAGCTCCAATAAGAACTACACCGTGAATAGCATTTGCACCACTCATAAGTGGAGTATGCAACACACTGGGTACGTGTGATATCAATTCAATTCCCACGAAAATCATCAATCCTATTAAGTAAATAAAGGTGATATTTTCGCCGATAAAAGCCAGTATTTGATTCATAAACGGGGCTATTTTTAATTTTTGTGCAACAATTCCCCTTGGTGGGAGATTAAACAACCTTGAACAATTTCATCATTTCGATCTAAGGTGATTTCACCTTTTGGACCAATCAATTTCAAAAGTTCCCAAATATTTCGAGCAAATAACTCACTAGCATTTGCAGACAATTCCGAAGGTAAATTTACCGAACCTATGATTTTCACTCCATTAACAACATGAATTTCATGGGGTTTCGTTTGTGTACAATTACCACCCTGTTCAGCTGCCATGTCGATAATAATAGATCCGCTCTTCATCAATGATAATTGCTCATCATCAATTAAAACGGGAGCTTTTCTTCCAGGTACTAATGCCGTAGTTATTACTAAATCCGCCTGTGCTAAGCTTTTGTTCACCGCTTCGCGCTGAGCTGCACGGTATTCATCGCTTGCTTCTTTTGCATAACCGCCTTCGCTTCCTACTTCAATTCCTTTAACTTCAATGAACTTACCGCCTAAAGATTGCACTTGTTCTTTAGTTTCGGGACGAACATCGGTAGCTTCCACTACAGCGCCTAAACGCTTTGCTGTAGCAATGGCTTGAAGTCCAGCAACACCTACTCCGAAGATCAACACTTTTGCAGGGGTAACTGTTCCTGCAGCCGTCATTAACAAGGGAAATATTTTATCTAAATGGTATGCGCCTTCAATGACGGCGCGATATCCGGCTAAATTCGCTTGAGAGCTTAACACGTCCATACTTTGAGCACGTGAAATACGCGGTATTGCATCAAGCGATAAGACCGTCCACTTTTTAGCATTTAATTTTTCCGTAAGCTCGGTATTTGAACGATGGTAAACACTGGAAATCCAAATTTTCCCTTCGGGAATTTCTCCAATAATTTCGGGGGATGGAGGGTTAATTTGAACAAAAACATCCGCATCCTTGAGTTCATTGAGCGACTTAATTAAAGCACCGGCTTCGGAGTATTGGTTATTGGAAAAATGTGCACCGACACCGGCTTCAGATTCCACCCATACTTCAAAACCCATTTTAATCAAGTTTGCAGCAACTTGTGGGCTCATAGATACGCGATTTTCGCCACTACGGCGCTCTTTAATAATCGCAATTTTCACAGCTGTATAATTTTTGGGTTAGTTTGGTCAAGTTGATTATTCAGAAATTAACGAGGCGAAGGTACTAAAAACCTCCCACAACCGAAATGACAATTGTCACTTAACAAATTTGTACAATCCACCCTGCAATTCAAGCAAGTAAATTCCATTTTCTAATGAAGATACATCGTAGTATCCTCCATCCGTTGGATCGGGATTATACTCTATCTGTTTCACTTCAGCTCCTGTTAATGAGAAAACTCTCACCGTTTGCGGCATTTGATAAGCAATAACAGTGTAGAAGTTGGTTCTTAGGTACAATCTATTTTGAACGGGGTTTGGATAAACCGAAAATAAACTCGGCCCGTGATTAAATATTGAATTTGTAGTTCTTCGTTTATCCAAATAATAGGCCGATTGAGGAACGGATTGTCCTCCAAATTCAGACAATGTAACCTCCATGACCGGGTTTCTTTGAGTAGTAGTCAACCAACGGTAGATAATATCTTTACGGGGAAGAGGAGTCTTAAACCCTTGAATTTCAATAGTATCTACTCCTTCTACAATCGTTTTAATTCGGAGAGTTGAAGGGTACGTAGCATATGGAGTTTTTAAACTTCCCCAAGCATCCACAATATTGGTACGTTTACCTGCTTGTTTATATTTGAATAGATCTTGTCCTGGAACAGAAAACTCAAAAGAGAAGGTGGTTACATCCGTGTCGTTGTAGTTTAGTGGGAAAATGTAAATTTCATCTTCGTCGGTGTTTTTTGCTGCTAATGGGAAACCTGAAACACTGTAACCAATTCCAGATGCTTTGTAGGAATTGATAGTTTTCGAGTAAAAACTGTAAATATTAGAAAACATGATAGGTCCCCCACCCAGAGAATCCGCTGTTTTTTGACCTATTTGATTGAAAAAATAAAACGCATACGGTGTTTTATTGGCAGAAAAGAACTCTAATTTGCGTTGCCCAGCTGATTCCAAACCAGAAAAATCCCATTGTTTATTCGCCCCACTTTGACTAAAACTCATCGGAAGATCCTCCCCATTAAAATCCGATACCCAAAATGTATCTCCTGCTACCGGCATCGATGAACTCCCAATGGATATCTGAGCGTCTATTTTCTCAACCCCTTGAATGGCAAGTAATAACAAAATGGAACTTAGGATTTTTCGCATATCTAACAAATATAATTAAAAATTTGTCAATTAAGATTTTACAATGCGTTAAAAAATGACGAATTTTGTAGTTCGTATGGAAATTCGATGGACTGCAAAACCTCTTCCCAACCCTGAAATTGTGGCTCGACTTTCCGCGGAACTCAATGTCAACCCCATTATTGCCAATATTTTGGTACAACGCGGAATTGATACGTTCGACAAAGCCAAGCGTTTTTTTAGACCTTCTCTTACCGATTTACACGATCCTTTTTTGATGAAAGATATGGATTTGGCCATTCAGCGAATTAAGCAAGCCATTTCCAATCAAGAAGGAATGCTGATATATGGAGATTACGATGTAGACGGAACTACAGCTGTAAGTATCGTTTATTCCTACTTCAAAACACTCAATCAAAACATTGAATACTACATTCCAGACCGTTATAAAGAAGGCTACGGAATTAGTAAAATGGGCATCGATTATGCCAAAGAAAAAGGATTTTCGCTAATTATAGCTCTAGATTGCGGAATTCGATCTCATGAGTTAATCGATTATGCCAATAGTTTGGGCGTTGATTTCATCATTTGCGACCATCATTTACCTGGAGCAACCATCCCCAAAGCAAAAGCTGTTTTAAATCCCAAACAAAGCGATTGCCCTTACCCATACAAAGAACTTTCGGGCGCAGGTATTGGTTTTAAATTAGTACAAGGTTACTCAAAAAAAGAAGGATTTGCTGAAGAAAAAATCCTAGAATACATTGATTTAGTTGCCGTTAGCATTGCTGCCGATATGGTAGATATGCAAGGTGAAAATCGGATTTTAGCATATTACGGACTTAAAAAGCTAAACGAAAATCCTTCCATTGGATTGCAAGCTTTAATTGAAGGTTCGGCTCCCAAAGCCAAATTTACCATTCAAGATATTATTTTCGGAATTGGCCCAAAAATCAACGCTGCCGGTAGAATTTCCGATGCAAAAGCCGCTGTTCGAGTTTTAATTGAAACGGAGTATACCACTGCCCGACAATTATCTCGAATCTTAAATGATCGAAACGAAGAACGTAAAGATATTGATACCGGAATTACCGATGTCGCTGTAAATATTATCGAAAACGACCCTGAGTTCCATTCCAATCGCGCCATCATTTTAATGGGAGAACAATGGCACAAAGGTGTTATTGGAATCGTGGCTTCTCGAATGGTGGAACAATATTATAAACCCACTATCGTATTTTCCCTTAACGACGGTATGCTTACGGGCTCCGCTCGAAGCGTTAAGAATTTTGATATTCACGAAGCAATTACTCAATGTTCTGAATATGTTGAACAGTTTGGGGGACATAAATACGCAGCAGGTTTGTCCGTAAAAGTGGAGAACTTTGAAGCATTCAAAGAAATGTTTGAACGAATCGTTTCCGAAACGATTACCGAAAACTCACTCACGCCCGAAGTCGAATACGATTTAGAGTTAGACATCAATGAAATCAATCAAAAAATCATGAATTTGATTTCTCAAATGTCGCCATTTGGTCCGGGCAACACCGTTCCTATTTTCAAATCATCGGGATTGCGTTCCAATAATTCGGCTCGAGTATTAAAAGATCGTCACTTGAAACTACAAATTCAACATCAAAATCGCTATTATATTGATGGTATAGGTTTTGGTTTAGCCGATCAAATACATGTGGTTTCGAACGGTCAAGTTTTTGATGCTTGTTATTGTATTGAAGAAAACCATTATAATGGCCAAGTAAAGGTTCAATTACGTTTACGTGATTTGAAAAAAGCAGCCATTTAATACTACTTTGCAGCCCAAAAGTGCCACCGAAAAAGGGCATTAAATTACCTCACTTTCAGGTAAACTCGAACGTCGTAAAACGTATCGTTGGGATTTCCGGTAATGGAAACATCTGCTGGGAAATAGGCCACTTCTTGGTAGTTTTTTAAACTTCTCATCTCGTTCAAAGTCATGGGAGCATCTCTGCGGGCGTGAAAATTATCCCAAATAACTACAGATGAATCTGGCAACCAATCTTTCTCCTGCTCTACTTTATTGATAGACCAAATATAAAAAGTGGAGTATTTCGATAAATCATTTCCTTCCACAAATGGATCCAAATCCATGTGCACATTCAATTCGGGAATTTGATGTACAATAGGATGGTTTTTCCATCCTTTTCCCTCAATAAAGTGCATTGCTTTATCCAGTTGAGGTGTACCCGGATATCCTGAAATACTTGTTTTATTCTCCCATGGATAGGGAAAATGTGCACCGGGATAGGCCAACAAAAAACATCCTACAACGGTGATTACTTTCATAATACGATTTAGTATTCGGATGTCTTGAGCCATCAATTTATGAATGGCAAACTGAGCAATCAAAGCAGCTACCGGCGATACCACCATAAATACGCGGAACAATCCATGTGAGCCTAAAATGCCCCAATACCAAATCAAAGAATGCGCGGCTAAATATCCAAAATATACTGGGAATAATAACCAAATTAGTACTTGACTTAATTCATGAGGAGTTTTCTTTTGAAGTCGTTGAACGATGTAAATTAAACCCATCACCAAAGTAACTGCAATTAATAGCGTTAACCAAAAACCAGTAATTTGACGTTGGTTCTCTAGATAATAAAACAACGAGCCGCTTCCTGGATCAAATGATGATGGTTCAGAATTTTCAAATTTGAAATACGGGTTGTTTTTAAAAAAATACCCTACATCACCAGAAATCAAAGCTGCCATCAACGAATACACAACTGTTCCAGTCAATAACCACGGCAATAATTTATACCGTTTTCTCACCACAATGAAAGGAATCATACTTCCAACTAATACGAGACCTTCAGTTCTCAATAGTGGTAAGAATGATGCAAAAATCACAGCCGCTTTGTAATGATCAGACACGAATAAATACAGTGTAAATGCCAATACTAACGCATTAGTAGGTTCGGTTAATGCAGAATAAAAATTCCCCAGAACAACAGGTTGCAATCCAAAGAGCAACACCAAAGTCCATGGGTTTCTCATAGCTAACTTGCGACCTATCATATACGTAATCCAAGCTGTTGCCAGGGTAGCAAACATATTTAACGTGTAAACTGCTCCTATACCCAATTGAGCAAACGGTGAAGCTAATAGTGTAAAAAAGGGCTTACCCCATAAATCTAAAATTAACTGTGGATGCTTATAACACCAACGAGCATATAAATAGTGATTCCAAGAATCTTGCCCTCCTGCCCCTGCTTCTGCGGTGACAGCTATTCCCAAATACAACAGAAACAATCCCATTAATGCGGCTAACGCAGCACTGCTGTTGCGATGGGCTTTAAAAAATGACGAAGGCATGAGGCGAAGTTAATTCAGGATAATGAAAATACCATCAAAATTTCATCTAGAAAACCAGGATTTTTTTTGCGAAAATCGCAAAACCAGAATTAGCATTTTGCAAAAATTGCAATTTCACC
>CAYPYX010000039.1:1478-4132 GCA_964415065.1 uncultured Rhizobium sp. | reverse complement strand
TCACCAAGTCGGACCAGACCGGTTATTCCAACTAATTCAAATTCGAACCATTTTCGATTTCACCAAGTCGGATCGGAACAGTTTCTGACAAAAAAAAGGTCGCCCCGTCAGGAGCGACCTTTCTATGTTGTTAACCAAATAAATGTAAAGTTTAGTAAGTTGAGTGTACCAACATCATGTCGTTGATTCTCTTTTCCGCATGTTTAATTGCGGCAATTTGGGTATTGATATTAGCTTCAGTTGCCAATTTATTGATATCCAAAATAGTTTGGTAAATGCTTTCAGTTTGTGCCATTGCACGCTCTCTAACATAACCTGTGTATTCTGAATATACATTGATCAATCCACCAGCGTTAATCACGAAATCAGGAGCGTATACGATACCTTTTTCCTTGATGATGTTACCGTGAATAGTTTCATCTTCTAACTGGTTGTTTGCAGCACCGGCAATAACACTGCATTTCAATTGAGGCAAAGTTTGATCGTTCAAAATTCCACCCAATGCGCATGGAGCAAATATATCTACATCCAAACCGTAGATTTCACCTAATGATACCACAGTAGCACCAAATGTATCTGCAGCTTGCTTCAAAATAGATTCGTTGATATCGGCAATAAATAACTTCACACCTTCTTTGTGTAAGTATTCCAACAAATGCCATCCTACTTTACCGATACCCATAACAGCTACTTTTTTACCTGCTAATGAATCGTTACCGTAAGCTTGTTTTGCTGAAGCTTTGATACCCATATAAGTACCATAAGCCGTTACAGGAGAAGGATCTCCGCCACCGCCCATGCTTTCAGGTAAACCCACCACATGCTCAGTTTCCATATTCACATACTCCATATCCTTTGTGGTGGTTCCCACATCCTCAGCGGTGATGTATTTACCATTCAAATTGTTCACGAAACGACCAAATTTGCGCATCAATGCTTCACTCTTTTGAGTCTTGGGATCACCGATAATTACCGCTTTTGCACCTCCTAAATTTAAACCAGCAACTGCTGCTTTATAGGTCATACCACGCGACAATCTCAACGCATCTCTTACTGCATCTTTTTCGTGCTCGTAATACCACATTCTCGTTCCTCCTAAACCAGGACCTAAAACCGTGTTATGAATAGCAATAATTGCTTTCAAACCAGTTGCATTGTCCTGACAAAATACGATTTGCTCGTGGGAGGTAGATTCCAAACCTGCAAATAACTCAAACTGAGTTGCAGGCTTTGTTTCGAATTGAATTTCTGCCATTGAATTAAAGAAGTGCAAAGATAACTCTTTTTTTATTTAAAAACTATGCTGAAGCATTGATTTACAAGCGTCAGAATGACACTTACCAACTCGAAATTACTGCCTTAATTCCTTTCAATCCTTCAAAAAAATCCCTCGAAAAAGTTAAATACTCTGTGGCAAACGACGAGGTTCAAATTTTGTGCAACGCTCAGCAATAGCCTTGATATGTTCAGGCGTAGTGCCACAACATCCCCCAACCAAATTCACCCAACCTTGTTCACACCAATCTGCAATAACAGCAGACATATGCTCGGGACTATCGTCGTATTCCCCGAATTCATTGGGCAAACCAGCATTCGGATAGCAACTTACATAAACGTTAGAAATACGAGCAATTTCTTCTACATGCTGTCGCATTTGATCTGCGCCCAAGGCACAATTCAAACCCACCGTAAGCAAATCTCCATGCGAAATACTATTGTAAAACGCTTCTGTTGTTTGTCCGCTTAAGGTCCTTCCCGAATTATCGGTAATGGTTCCGCTCACCATCAAAGGAATTTGTGAATTGCGCTCTTCTTTTAGTGTATTGATGGCAAAAAGTGCCGCCTTACAATTCAAAGTATCAAATACCGTCTCTACCAAAATCAAATCCACACCTGCATCCATTAAAGCTTCGGTTTGTTCGCGGTAAGCAGCCACCAATTCATCAAAAGAAACACCTCGAAAACCAGGATTATTGACATCAGGGCTTAGACTCGCAGTTTTATTAGTTGGTCCAATGGCACCGGCAATAAACACCGGACGATTATTGTTTTTTTGATAACGATCACGTGCGGCTTTAGCTACTTTTACAGCATGGAAATTCAGCTCTTTAACTAAATTCTCCATGTGATAATCTAGCATAGAAATCGCATTGGCATTAAATGTATTGGTTTCGATCACATCAGCGCCCGCTTCTAAAAATGCAAAATGAATATCTTCAATGATTTGTGGCTGAGTCATCACCAACAAATCATTATTGCCCTTTAAGGAATGAGGATAATCGGCAAATTGCTCACCACGGTATTGCTCTTCTGAAAGTTTATATCGCTGAATCATGGTACCCATGGCACCGTCCAAAATGGCGATTCGTTGTTCAAGTAATTCTTGGAATTTCATATTATTTTGAATTTTCATGGTTTATAACACCATGTTTATTAAGTACATTCAGTTGATGTGCGGCAAATTTCAATGCAGTTTTCAACAACTCTTGAGATTGATTTGCTTCCAAATTCCAACCTTGGGCCATCGCTTTTCCATCAGTCATTAATATCAATGCACCCTCATCGTATAATTTTTGAACTTGTTTATTTTTGACAAATCCATTACCATCACCCGTAAAAATTTTAGCCAAAGCTGCTTGAATTTCATCAATATT
>CAYPYX010000039.1:0-1378 GCA_964415065.1 uncultured Rhizobium sp. | reverse complement strand
TTTGGGCAACAACCAGCGTTGATCGGGATTGTTCACTGCACCTGTAAATAACAAAAGCCATTTTGATCAACAACCAGCGTTGATGGGGATTGTTCACTGCACCTGTAAATAACAAAAGCCACCCGAGGGTGGCTTTTGCGTGTATATACTTTTAATTTAGGTTGCAACTGCTCTAATAGGGAGCAATTGAAACGCAAGTATACTTGATTTACCGATTACTTAGAAGCTTCGGTTTTTGTTTTGGAGTGACACTCTTTCTTGTCGCCATCTTTCTTGCAACAAGCTTTAGCTTCACCCGCTTCTGCAGTTTTAGTGCAAGCCGCTTTTTCACCAGCAGCTCCGTCTTTCTTGCAGCATGCTTTTGCTTCTCCTGTAGTTGAAGCGTGAGCAGATTTATCGCAAGATGCTTTTGCGCTAGACGCGTCAGCAGTAGCTGTTTTTGATTTGCAGCAAGACTTAGTACCGTCTGCTTTAGAACATTCTTTCTTTACTGGCTCCTGTGCAACTTCTTTTGCTGCAGTTTGTGCCATGGCTGCGGTTGCGAACCCTAAAGTCAAAGCAACCATTACTAACATTTTTTTCATCTTGTTTGGAATTAATGATGTATTGCGAATATAGTCTTTAATAAAGTCAATTACAAAACTTAACGGCGTACATTAGGTATTTTACGACAAACGTTGACGATTTTGTGACCAAAATTAGCTCCATTGAGCAATGATGGTTTCACCACCTACGGTTTTTTGATTCAATTCAACATTTATTTTAGCATCTAACGGCAAATAAATATCGATTCTCGATCCAAACTTGATAAAACCGTATTCCGCTCCTTGTGTCGCTTTGTGGCCTACTTTTGCGTAATTCACAATTCTTTTGGCCAAAGCCCCTGCAATTTGACGAAAAACTACGTTCCCATGAGGGGTACTCACGGCAACCGTGGTGCGTTCGTTTTCTGTGGAGCTTTTGGGATGCCATGCTACCAAGTATTTTCCGGGATGGTATTTTTCATACACCACATCTCCGGTAACTGGATAACGATTTACATGCACATTGAATGGCGACATAAAAATAGAAATCTGTCTGCATTTACCCTGAATAAACTCAGGTTCTTCTACTTCCTCGATAACTACCACTTTACCATCTGCAGGTGCAATCACCAAGCCATTTCCTTGAGGAGTTGTTCGGTTGGGATGGCGAAAGAATTGCAATACTGTTACAAAAAACAGCAACGACAAAATAAGTACCGTTTGTTGATACCAGGTACCATCCGCCCATAATGAGAACGGGGTGTTTAAAACACCCAGTCCTATTATAGTTAACAAAATTATTTTATAACCTTCTTTATGTATTCTCATGTATTCTTTTAAAGATTAGAAAGAAC
>CAYPYX010000038.1:12850-21040 GCA_964415065.1 uncultured Rhizobium sp. | reverse complement strand
TTAATCCGGCAAGGATGAATACAATAATGTCCATTTTTTTACTCCATTTTATGTTTAATTGGAGCAGAGATATATCAAAATCTAAATACTTATATTAGAAATCAGCCAAAAGCTGATCCAACTCTTGAATCAGTCTTTCTGTTTCTTCAGAATTATCTATAGCGGCCGTGGTATTGGTCTGTTTGGGATTTCTAACGATTTCACCAGCAAGATCCAACGCTGCCCACGATAAACGATCCACTGGATCGGTAGAACCAAAGCGTTTGAAGCCGTCGATTCTTTTATTCAATAACTCCGAGGCCAATAATACTTGCTTTTCATCCTTTTTGGCAACACGCAAACGCATGGTCCGCCCGTCGATATTTACAGATAAAAGAACAGTTTCATTATTGTCCATAGTATTTAATCATTTAATAAATCAATGCACCTGTCAATGTCTCTAACCAATTCGTTAATCTTGATTTTCAATTCATGATTATCGTTTTTGTCGGGCGACATTTCTTTTGCAAGTTTAATCAATTTATTCTGTTCCTTTAAATCATTCAGCGTATTTTTTTGTATTTCTATGGTGTTTTCCTTTAGAGCAATTTCTTCTTCTAAATCACTTATTTTGATTTTTAACTGCCTTTTCTCTGACTCTAATTGAAGGATAAATGCATCTTTTCGGGAAAGGTTCATTCTTAAAATATCATTATCTCCTTTCAATCCCGATATCTTATTTTCCAAAGACTCAATTTGCTCCAATAAATCATAACTACTTTGAGCCGTCTCGGAATTTTGAGTGCTAAACAGATCTAATTCGGACTGTTGTACACCTTCAATACCTTTAGAAATACTATATTCCGAACGCAATTGTTGAAGCTGATTCTGCAGTTCAAGATTATCAGTTGAAAGCTCATTCAAACGAACATTGAGTTCATTAACACTCTCTTTAAGTTCTCTATTTTGATCTAAAACTTGATGATTTTGCAATTTGAACTCTTCATATTGCGTTTTTATTGCTTGATTTTGAAGCAACAGCGAATTATGATCCTGTAACAAATCCGTGTACTTTGTTAGTACACGTTCAATTTTATCTTTTATTTCTTTTAATCTATTTTCCATATTCAATTTTTCGCTGAATATTATCGATTACAACGATTGAATCCTAATTATTTTTTCCAAATACAAACCGTATCCACTTTTCTTAAGAGGTTGTGCAATTTCTAATAACTGATCTGAATTAATAAATCCTTGCCTCCAAGCTACTTCTTCAATACATCCCACTTTCAGTCCTTGTCGTTCTTCTAAAACTTGTACGAATTGACCTGCTTGCATCAAAGATGCAAATGTTCCAGTATCTAACCAAGCGGTACCCCGACTCATAATACGCACTTGCAACTGGTTTTTTTCCAAATAAATACGATTTACATCGGTAATTTCCAATTCACCTCGAGCTGAAGGTTTCAAGTTTCTTGCAATTTCAACCACAGAATTATCATAAAAATACAATCCGGGAACTGCAAAATTTGATTTCGGGTGCAACGGTTTCTCTTCGATACTTAAAGCGTTTAGTTCATTATCGAACTCAACAACACCGTATCGCTCGGGATCTGAAACGTGATAAGCAAAAACTATTCCTCCATGGGGATTTGAGCAACTTTTTAATGTATCAATTAAATTTGATCCATAAAAAATGTTATCTCCCAAAATCAATGCAACAGAATCGTTACCAATAAATTCAGCTCCCAAAACAAATGCTTGAGCCAAACCATCTGGAGAAGGCTGTTCCACATATTCGAATCTGCATCCAATTCGAGATCCATCACCTAGCAAACGTTGAAAATGGGGAAGATCATGTGGAGTAGAAATAATCAAGATTTCATTAATCCCAGCCATCATTAAGACAGATAACGGGTAATAAATCATTGGTTTATCGTAAACAGGCATCAATTGTTTACTGATAGCCAATGTTAACGGGTGTAAACGAGTTCCTGATCCGCCTGCTAAGATTATACCTTTCATTGATTTTGATTATTAATAAACTTATATTTTTGTGTAGTTTGTAAAAGATTCACAGAAAAATTAATTTTATGGATTGATGTTTAAAGTAACATTACCTCTTTGAAACTAAAAACTACGTTATAAGCTTAACTCTTAAATGAGCTCCACTACAAAATAATTCTTTTTTCCTTTTTGAACAATTATATACTTGTTGTGCAAAACATACCTTTGATCGATTACTTCATCTGCATTCGACAATTTCGACTTGTTAATCGAAAATCCATTTGCTAAAATCATCTTTTTTGCTTCACCTTTTGATAGAAAAATTTGCGTTTCTATGGCCAGTAAATCCAAAACTGCTAAACCAGAATCAATCTTACTTTTCTCAATTTGAAACTTCTCCATACCTTCCAAAGAGGCAGTCAAAGTTTGTATATCCAAAGAAATTAAATCTTCAGAGGTTCCATTTCCAAAAAACACCTGGGTCGCTTTTACAGCCAAATTTAAATCCTCTTCAGAATGAACCCGAATAGTCAATTCTTCCGCTAAAAACTTTTGTAAACCGCGTAAAAACTCATTTCCTTTATGAGAATCTATGGCATTTTGAATTTCTTCTCTTGATCTCAAAGAATAGATTTTCACAAATTTTTCAGCATCTTCATCTGAAATATTCAACCAAAATTGATAAAATGCAAACGGACTGGTTTTTTGAGGATCTAACCATACATTTCCTCCTTCACTCTTTCCAAATTTGGAACCATCCGATTTCGTAACCAAAGGCGCAGTTATCGCATAAGCTTCACCTTGAGCCATTCTACGTATCAACTCAGTTCCTGTAGTAATATTCCCCCATTGGTCACTACCTCCCATTTGTATTTTGCAGTTATGTTCTTTGTATAAATGCAAAAAATCATATCCTTGAACCAATTGATAACTAAACTCCGTAAACGACAATCCTCCAGCTTCTAATCGATTTTTCACGCTGTCTTTGCTCATCATATAACTTACTGTTATATGTTTACCTACCTCACGAATAAAATCTAAAAAACCCCAATTTTTAAACCAATCGTAATTATTAACCACAACTGCTCCGTTGGGCGAATCTGAAAAGTCTAAAAACTTCATCAATTGGCGCTTTTGTCCTTCCAAATTATGATTCAAAGCATCTAGATCCAATAGTTTTCTTTCTGAGCTTTTTCCGCTTGGATCGCCCACCATACCTGTTGCCCCACCAACTAAAACAACGGGCTTATGTCCTGCTTTTTGAAATAAAGTGAGCAACATAATTGGCACCATATTCCCAATATGCAGTGAATCGGCTGTAGGATCGAATCCAATATATGCAGTAACTTGTTCTTTATTCAGCAACTCTTCAACTCCAGGAATGGTATCGTGCAATAAACCACGCCATTTCAGTTCTTCAATAAAATCAAAATTTGGTTTAAACATGGGTATTTTTTTGTGCATTAATTTCAACCATATCACTAATGGCTTTTTTCAATTCTTCGGCTTTTTCATCAGTCAAACCACTAGTACCAAAAGAAACCACTTGGGCAGTTTCTTTCAACATGAAGTTTATTTCATACACCAAATAATCAATTCGTTGTAGGTAATTCCAAGGAATAAAAATATAATTCGAGAAGAAATTTTCTCTCCAAGAAACACCAATATCATCTACCTGAACAAAATAGTTTCCCCTTCTTTTTTTGTAGATCCACAATAAAATAGGAGTAGAAAAACCCAACCAAATAAAACCACCTGTCCATGAAAACATCCCAAAGTGGAATGCCCATCCAATAAAATCGATCACTAACAGTATAATTAATGCCGGTACTTCTGCTTTCGCTTTCGGGATGGTATATTGAAACTTAACCTCTGCCACAATAATCTAATAGTGTAAATTGAAGAATATTAAAAGAGTACAATACACAGTATTACTCAACGAATAACTTTACGGAACCTTGACGGTTGCGAATGAAATAAACACCTGATTTCAGGGTGCTCACGTTCAATTCAAAACCCAATTCTTCTTGCTTTATTTCAGCATTTACGCTTTCTCCTAATACGTTAAACAACAACGGCTTCTCTACACTTACAATATGAACTGAGGTCTTCGCTGGATTAGGATAAACGCTCAAACCCAATTTATGTACATCCGCAATTGAAGCGGAGTTTCCATTTATTAACAATACAAAATTTCTTAAAGTATCTGGACGAGTCAAGGGAACTACACCAAAAACTTTTGCATAAATCATTATGGGTAATCTTAAAGGAAAGATACCTGACTGTGAAGGTGTACCATCAATTTTCACACAACTCAACTTTGATGGAGTAAACTTACAAGTGTTTAAACACTCATATTTCAACCCCGTTGGCATTCCTAAAACACCCAACAATACCATAGAATCAACTGTTGCAGATACGGTTTGTCCGCCTTGCGAAACTTGAGTATCTTTAAATACCTTTACCGTAATACCTACTGAATAGGCTTGATTAACATCTCCTTCAGGTAAAATTGCTGGTTTAAAACCTGGAATTTTCAGACCCGTGTCGGGGGTACAAATTTGACCGAATGTTGATTCGGGGATAAATGCCAATACTGCAATAACAATTATCCATCTTAAGTTACGTATCATTGTATTAAATAGAATTATTGTACGAATTTACATGGAAATTGCGAAACACTTTACAACTTTTATTATCTATTGCTTAATATGCCCAATGTCTACCCTTTTTTCCCAGGTAGAACCTTCTGGTGTACAACTTCAAAAAGACTCTGTTTCACTCAATCTAGATACTTCTAAACCACAAAAAACTGGTGGTATCAACAACAAACCTACCCCATCAGAATTTACTGATTTCGAATACCTTAATCAAGTTGTGGTTATTGTAAACAAACAAAATGCCACGTTAAAAGAAAGTACTGTGGGTGTAAGCATTTTAAAACCGTATATAATTGAAAATAAAATAACTACTAATTTAGGAACAGCGCTTGAACAAGTACCAGGTGTTACCATAAATGACGACCAAATTAACATTCGAAGTGGTAGCGGTTGGAGTTATGGTGCTGGTAGTAGAGTCATGGTTACAATCGATGAAATGCCTATGATTACCGGGGATGCAGGTTCAGTTCCTTTTAGCTTTCTACCCATAGAAGGTATTTCCAGCGTTGAAGTTGTAAAATCTGCGGGTTCGGTTCTTTATGGTTCTTCGGCATTGAATGGCGTTATAAATCTAAAATCATCGCCCATTTATGCTAAACCTTCTGCCAATATCTCATTATTTTACGGCTTATATGATATCCCTAATTCACTAAAAACATCCCCAAAATCCAAATCCATATACGGATTCAACGGAATTTATTCAGAACGCATAAAACAACATTCTTTTGCGATTAGCTGGAATCAACTAAATGATGATGGGTATCGAATGAGTTCACAAGATTACCGTGTTAGAATGAATTGGAGATACTTTTACCAAACCAAAAAATTACCCAATCTGAAATTGGGATTGAATGGGAGTGTTCAAAAAGGCGAAAGTGGTTCCTTCCTTATTTGGGAAAGCGATAAATTGGGTTACACCACCCAAGATAGTGCAATTTCAAAAACTCTGGGACAACGCTTATTTGTTGACCCTTACATAGAATATACCGGGTCAAAATGGAAACACAAATTACAAAATCGCATTTTTACAGTAAAAAACGATATCGACAACGGCAATCCCAATAATAATCAAGATAATCAAAGTCAATATTACTATTCTGAATGGAAATCCAATAGATCAATATCGTGGGGTAAATTATCAAACATTTCAACCGAATCTAAGGACCATTCGGTAGAACAAATCACTAATACCTCAGAAAAATCAATTCCCAGAAAACAACAATTGAACCTTTCTTTAGGGATTGTAAATTCATTAACAAACAGTCAATCTGCATTGTATGAAGGTAATCATCAAGCTCGGAATCATGCAGGTTATATTCAACTTTCGTTCAAAACTAAAAAATTGAATTTAGAAGCAGGCAGTCGTTATGAATACTTCAATCTAGACGGAAAAGTTCGATCAAAACCTGTTTACAGGGCAGGTTTGAACTATCAATTGAGTCGTTCTAACTCACTTAGATTTTCGTATGGGGAGGGATTTCGATTTCCATCAATGGCTGAACTTTTTACGCGTACGAGCTCTGGTAATATCAGCGTACTACCTAACCCCAATTTAGAGCCAGAATCTTCAAAGAGTATGGAATTGGGATTCAAACAAGGATTTCAATTGAAAAAGGGAGGAAAAAAAATTTCGGGATTGTTAGATTTATCTATTTTCAATATGGATATCAATAATTTAATGGAGTATACTTTTAATAATTGGAAATACGCCAATGGTGGATCTAATTTGGGATTTAAGAGTATTAACATTGGACAGGTCAACATTCGCGGAATTGAAATCGAGAGTTTGGGAAAATGGGAGGCAACTAAGTCAGCAAGAAAAGTCGAATGGTTAGTTGGTTATACGTATGCACTACCCACCATTTCAAATCCATTGGATACTATTGGTTATGGATTTGACGGATTTAGAAACACTCCCATTATATATAAAGAAACGCTGAGTGATACATCTTCAAATTTCCTTAAATACCGCAATCGACATACGTTTCGAGCTGATTTACAGTGGAGCAATCAGAAATTTCAATTGGGATTGAGTTATCGCTATGAAACTGGTTTTGAGAATATTGACCGCATCTTCTTAAATGATATCTTTGTTAACGGGGCAAAAAAGCAGTTTGAACAAGGTAAGATAAGCGGACATATTTTTGATGTTCGAATGGGATATCAGTTAAGTTCTAATTTTAAATTAAACTATTTAATCCGAAATGCAACTCAGCAAATCTTCATGGGTAGACCTGCAGATATGAGTGCGCCCAGAATGCATCAAATCCAAATCAACTATCGATTTTGATCGATTTGGTAATTTTCAGTTGACGGTAAAGCCAGGTGTGGTAAATAAAAAAGTAAATCAAGCCACCTAAGCCTTGAATTCGAGAACCGATTATCCAATAGCGGGTTTCCAAAGAAAATAACTCAAAAAACACTACACAACCCATCATTGTTAGAGGCACCATTAACAAAAAGACAAACAGTTTAGATTGTTCTTGAGTGTTTTGCACCCATTGATAAATCATATAAACCAATGATGGTAGAAGCAAAGTGAGTGAATAATCTCGTTGATGGGGGAAGATCAATGGAATTATTAGTGTAAAAATTGAAACTTTAACGAATTCTCTATGTGTTTCGTTGGATTGTGAATTAATTTCAAAAATGTTCTTTTTTAGATTCCAATTATACCATTGCCATGCAGTTATAACAATAATTAAAACGCGAAAAACTTGGGTTATCCAAAAAATTGCATTATGCGAAAGCTCCGCTACACATGCCATGGGTTCAGTGGGAATTTTGTATTTGGTAAAGAATTTAACTACCATAGCACCAATGTCAATAAAACCGCCTTCTCCCACGGTAATCACATGGTTTTTCTTTAGCGGATTGATGGCTGAGAACCATTTTAAGGTTTGGTCTAATATGTATTCCGATGGATAAAACAGAAAGGGTATTAGTACAAGTATACCAAACCACACAACTACCTGAAAAATAGCTTTCATGTTTTTTTCAAGTGTCCATTTCCCTAAAAAAACCAAAGGAAGTATTTTAATATTTATACCTAAAGCAATTGGAAACCATTTAAATATACCTTTAAAAAATGTTCCAAAATGCGATTCTAAAATTCCCCACAAAATAAAAATGGTTAATTGCCCATACCATAAATTCATAAAAAACCAACGGTAACATAAAATCATGGATATTAACCAAAAAAGAAATTCTTTTTTAGTGCTTTGAAATGTAAAAATTGAAGCAATAATTCGGATGATTCTCCAAGTTAAAAACATCCCCAAAACAGACCAAAATATCTTCACTGAAGCCAATGCATAGGTGATTCCTTTGAATTGACCTTGGTCGGAAATTATATATTCCTTGAGTGGTGTAAAGGGTTGCAGAAACCAAGTAAAAATAGGTGAATAATAATAATAAAGACCATGAACAAATGGTTGGGTGTAGAGTTCTTTACCTTCATTTAAGTGATATGCTGCCCGAATGAAAATATCAAAATCATTTCCACTGGTAATACTATGAAATGCAGGCCAAAATATTAATAGTG
>CAYPYX010000038.1:8149-12750 GCA_964415065.1 uncultured Rhizobium sp. | reverse complement strand
TCAAAATCATTTCCACTGGTAATACTATGAAATGCAGGCCAAAATATTAATAGTGCAAATACTCCTATCAAATAATTGATTTTTTTCGAACGGTTTTTCATTTTAATATGACGCAAAAATATTGGGTAATCGCGTTTTTTGTGGTATTTTGCTGATTATTTGTCGATTTTGTATAAAATGAGAAGAAATCTTTCGTGGTTGTTAATGGCATTTTTAGTAGGTGTTGCATCTATGTCATTTGCACAAAATTCCATCATACACCCAATATTAAAAACTCCCCAGTTTATTGAATTTTCTGAACCCATTAAATCCACAGAGCATGCAAAAATACTGAATAAAGTGGCGAATTATTCTTCCAATGTTACATGGAA
Organism: uncultured Rhizobium sp.; assembly: GCA_964415065.1. GTDB lineage: Bacteria > Bacteroidota > Bacteroidia > NS11-12g > UBA955 > VMCP01. The sequence goes on along the minus strand of CAYPYX010000038.1, from coordinate 12,379 downwards.
TAAAGCTAATACTCTGATTTCAGATGGCGAATTACACACGCGCTACCAAATGCAATTTAAACGCATACCTGTTAAGCTTGGTGTGGGAATCATCCATGAAATTACATCCAATGAACGATCAAATAAATCAGGTGTTTTTCGGGTAAACGGTGATTTTATACCCGAAAATAAATTCGAAGGTCAACTTCGCATCCCAAATTCTGAAGCACTAAACATAGCTCTCAATTCCCATCCTTCAGAACATTATTACTGGCAAGATCAACACATGAATGATTTCCTTAAACAAGCAACTGGAGTAAAAGATACCAGTTACTACCCAAAAGGAAAAACCATGTATTGCAGTCGTAATTTCGATTTGAGTTCACCACAAAGATTGTGTCATGTTTTTCAGATTTACTCCCAAGAGCCTGTTTTTGGAATAGAGGTTTATGTTGATGCCGAAACAGGCGAAATCATTGCTGAGCAAAATTTGATTCTTCATGCTAACAAACCCGGTACTGCTGTAACTAAATACTCTGGAGTAAGAACCATTATTACCGATAGCATTTCACCTACTGAATATCGTTTGATTGAATCGCTTAATGGCCGTAAAATTGAGACGTATAACATGCAAAAAGGAACCAATTACGGTTCTGCGGTTCATTTCAAAGATGCCGATAACGTTTGGAACAATGTGAACGCAAATAAAGATGAAGTAGCAACCGATGCACATTGGGGTGCCGAAGCCACTCATGATTATTTTCTACAAAAACACGGAAGAAATAGCTACGATAATAATGGAGCCAAAATCTACTCATTTGTACATTTCGGCAATAACTACGGAAATGCTTTTTGGGATGGAACTGCTATGACTTATGGGGATGGAGATGGAGTAAATTTCACGAGTCCTCTTACTACTATTGATGTTTGCGGACATGAAATTGCACACGCTGTTACCACCAATTCAGCCAATTTAACTTATCAAAATGAAAGTGGTGCTCTGAATGAAAGTTTCAGTGATATTTTTGGACAGAGCATTGAAACTTGGACGCGTCCTACCAAATGGAGTTGGGTTATTGGTGAAGATTGCACTCCCGGTGGTGTGGGAATTCGGTCTATGTCAAACCCCAATTTGTTTAATCATCCCAAATACTACAAAGGAAATAAGTGGTACAGCGGAACCCTAGATAATGGAGGAGTTCATATTAACAGTGGCGTTCAAAATTATTGGTATTATTTAATAGCTAGTGGAGCTTCAGGCACCAATGAAGCTGGCAATGCATTTAACATTGCTGCACTTGGATTCGATAAAGCTGCAAAAATTGCTTATCGAATCTTAACAGTTTATTTGACTCCTTCCTCAACTTATGCTGACGCCAGAACCTACAGTATTATCAGCGCAATGGATCTCTTTGGCACCTGTTCAAATGAAGTTATTGCAACAACCAACGCCTGGTGGGTATGCGGAGTAGGTGCAAAATATGACTCTAACTATGTGAAAGCAAATTTCAAAGCGGATACTTTAGCATGTAACAAGAATACGGCCATTAAATTCACCAATCTTTCCGAGAATTATTCTAAAACTACATGGTTTTTTGGGGATGGTAATTCAACTCAAACGAATTCACCTTCACATACTTACAGTAATTATGGTCACTATAATATCAAACTAGTTGCCGAAAGTTGCTTCAATGGTAAAAAAGATTCCTTGACCATCAATAATTATGTAAAAATCGATTCAACTTACGATATATGCAATGCTGTTTTACTTCCTTTAAAAGGTAGTGCTATTACCCAAGTTTGTCACGGTTTTATTTACGACGATGGAGGAGAAGATAATTATGGCCCGTTGAAAACCGTACGATTAGATTTGGATATTACCAATGCTGATTCCATTTTGTTTAGATTTAACTACGTTGACTATGAAAACGGATTTGATTCTTTAGTGTTATTTCATACAGACACCACTCAGGCAAATAAAATAGCATCGTTTACGGGTTCTTCCATTCCTTTTGGAGGATCTTGGTTCAAGTTATTGAAGAATAAAATTATTTTCAAGCAATATTCCGATCCTATGGTTGAAGGTAAAGGTTTCAAATTTGAATACGTTGGTTACCGCAAAACCATTTCTGTTGATCTCGGATCCGACACTGCTATCATTTGCTACGGAGATAGTTACACCTTCAATCCTATATTTAAAAATGTGGTTCTTGCCAATGCAAAATTCTATCCTCCTTCTCAAATGAATCTCACTACTGGGAAAGTTGGACCCAAAACAACTCAAAAATATTATTACAGTGTTTTTGATGAGTGCACCGGTTTTGGTAACCTAGATTCAATTGTGGTGGTTGTAAGAGACCCACTTAAAGTTAAAATTACTCCTGCCTCCGAAGATGTTTGTCCTGGTGCAAACTTCGACCTAATTGCAATTGCTACAGGTGGCGATAAATCAAATTACAACTATCTTTGGGACAATGGTTTATCTAACAAATCCACGCATAAAGTAGTGGTAAATGACACCATTGTTTATAAACTAATTGTGAGCGATGGCTGTAGTGATACTCTAGCCTTCGACTCTATTCAACTAAACATACCTGCACCTCTCGATTTGATTTCCAATATAAAGGATACTCTTTTATGTTTCGGGGGAAGCCTTGACGTTGAATTAATACCTTTAGGTGGTAAACCTAACCAGCATACTATTACTTGGAATGATGCAACATTATCAGGTGATACGTTTAATTTCATTCCTCCAGTTGGCGTGAGTAGTTATCAAGCAATACTATCTGATGCTTGTATGCCATTGAATGATACTGTAGAATTTAATGTAAAAAAACTTCCCGCGATTACAGGAAACATGTCAGTTATTCCAACTAAAATGTGCTTAGGTGATAGTCTAGATATGACATTTAACGTGGCCGGAGGCGATAGTACTAAATATGCTTTTATCTGGAATTATAACGATACACTCGTGAATAAATCACTGAGAGAAAGCCAAATCCAGAGTAAAAATTTAATATTAACCATTTTTGATGGATGTGGTGATTCTCTGGTATTAAATCAACCAATATCCGTGAGTCCCACCAAATTAGAAATAACTACAACACGCTTTGACTCTATTATGTGTTGGTATAATCGATTAGGACGCATTGATTTCACCTATGATGTAGCCAACAATCCTGTTAGCATTGAATGGTCCCCTAATATTACTTCAACCGGCAAATCAGCCATTGATCTAGATGCTGGAAATTATTGGTTGAGTATTCGTGATACATTTGGTTGTATAGATACCAATTTCTACGCCATTAAAAAATTCCCAAGAGTATACAAAGCAGGAAATGACACTACTGTTCATAGAGGTACCTTTGCTCAATTAATTGTTTACAATTCTTCTGCGCGTAGTTGGTCGGGCCGAAGAATATATGGAATTCCGACCAAAGAAATCGTTCGCGCCATGCCTTTACGAGATACTGTTTATTGGGTAGATGGAACGGATATTTATGGTTGTACGGCAGTAGATACAATAAAAGTGAGTGTAATTGATCCGCCTGATTACAAATTGCCCAATATTTTCTCTCCAAATGGCGATAGGCAGAACGAAACATGGAATTTAATTGCCTTAGAAGATTACGAAAAATATGACGTGATAATTTTAGATCGTCAAGGTAAAATAGTTTACGAAAAAGTGGGTTATGATAATTCTTGGCGCGCAACAGATAAAGATGGAAATGAACTTCCAAATGGAGTGTACTATTACCAATTGAAAAATCGCGAGTCTGGTTTAACCCAAAAGGGTTATATTCAGGTAGTTCGATAATAATTAGATACTGTTTCGATAGTTGTAGTATTATGATAAAGGCTAACACTGTAGAAGAGTATTTTGCTCAACTGGATGTTCGTTCGTACGAATCACTCCGAGAACTTCAAGGAATAATTAAATCTGTAGCGACCGAAGCTGAGGAAACCATTAGCTATGGCATGCCTTGCTTTAGAGAAAATGGAATTCTAGTGTATTACGCCGCATTTAAACACCATTTTAGCTTATTCCCTACTGGATCTGTAATCAAAGCTTTCCAGAGTCGATTAGAGAGTTTTAAAACAAGCAAAGGAACAATTCAATTTAACTATGGAGAACCGTTGCCTGTAGAATTAATTACCGATATTGTAAAATTCCGATTAGAAGAAAACCAACTTAAAAAATCAGTGCGTAAAACGAAAAAAAAGCCAGCTTAATATTAAGCTGGCTTTTTT
>CAYPYX010000038.1:0-8049 GCA_964415065.1 uncultured Rhizobium sp. | reverse complement strand
AAAATCAGTGCGTAAAACGAAAAAAAAGCCAGCTTAATATTAAGCTGGCTTTTTTAACTATCTATGTTAGATTAAAATGATCTATTCGATTTGAATCCAATTAACGATTAATATTGATTTTCAATGTTGAAACTCCAGCATTGCTTTCAACTTTTACAAAATAGTATCCGTTTGCAATTTGAGCATCTACTTGAATTTGACGATTCTTAACATTTATTGATTTTTGAACCAAACGACCATCCATAGCGAAAATTTGTACTGATTTGATTGCATCATTTTCTTTCGAAGCAATATTTAATACATTTTCATTCAATGGATTAGGATAAACTACGAATTGTGCAGATTTAACTTTTTCAGTTGATGAAGCCACTTTTTCAATCACTAATTCGAAACGATCGTTGGTATATTGATCACCTGCTGATGTGTTAAATACATAATTTAAATCTCCACCATCAACTGTAACCAATTTGTTTAATTGCTTATCCACCAAAGTAATGGTATACTGTTTATTTTCAGGACAAGAATTGAAGTCTAATTGGTAAGCTGTTTTTTGAATGGTTCTAATTTCTAAGGGTACAGTTTGAGAAGCTTCAGCACTTTCTGGTCTGAAATCCATGGTCAACCAAGTTTTGTCTTCTGTTTTGGTACCAATTGCCAAATAACCTCCCCAGAACTTATTAACATCATATTGATCAACATTTTTGTTAACATCTGAATATTTAGCATCCCACTCCAAGAACAAATCATCGCTAAACTCAATAGTGTCTGTTAGGTAAGAAATTTTACCACTTAATTGGTTGCACAATAAACCTGAGTCTGCAATTCCAAATGCAGTTGCAGCTGGACCTGTAGTAGTTTTATCGTCTTCATTGAAAGTTAAGGTAGCACCGTTGGTGTTTGCCATTGCAAAGAACGAAGCACCGATTTCAATTATATTCGCATTTGCATCGTTTTTAAATGTATTTGTTCCAGATTTAACTACTGATCCTGTTGTATTATTCCAAACATTATAACTCTTAGTTGTAGGATCATAAATTTGGAATTTATCTTGAACGTTACTACGTGTAAGTTTAGTAAAGTCAATATGACATGGATAAGGGTTAGCAATTAAATTGTAACCTGAGAAAGAACCTGAACCATTTTTAACTAATGTAACTGTTTTAGATCCAGTAAATAACTCACCTTTGTAATCGATATTACCGGCATTAGCTGATGCACTAGGATTACCTAATCCATTTCCAGCCAATCCACGGAAGAACAATAATATCCCTTTGCCAGACTCAATTTTGTTAGGAGTGCTGCTTGAATTCAAACTATCCCATCTGCTTGCGGTTTCATTCCAAACATAGGCTGAAGCCTTGCAATATCCACAGCTGCGGTCCATAGAATCCTGATTACTACCGGTGTACACACCAGAAATGATCAAATCATCGGTAATTTGCGACAAACTCAAGCTATTCTTCATTGGGAACGCAATAGTTCTGTATGTACGAATACCGTTGGAATAATGTTCAAAGTAGCAACCACCTGTTAAAGAAGCATTAGTACCTAAAGTGGCAACACGTCCGCGATATGTACCGTTATTTCTAATTTGCAAACTTGGAACCCAAGCATTCCAACCAGCAGCGCCAGCAGCAGGAGTTCCAGTTGAATTGATGTTAGCATAATCCAACAATGTCAATACACCTAACATAGGCAAAACACGTTCCAATGAAAGAGATGAACCTGCAACCAAACCAGTACCAACTGTTACGTTAGTTAGTCCATTCAAATATAAATCACCAGCACCTTTCAATGCTTGAGAAGCTCCGTCAAAGAAAACAGTATTGATGGAGTTAGGCATGATATGTAAGCTGTTGTACTTTTGGATTTCAACATCTCCACCGAAATACATGGTACCACCTCCAGTGAAAACCATTCTTGGTCTAAATCCACTTCCCGCGGAAGAATCCAATATCAAGTCGCCCGATATATCAGCATTAGTTCCATTGGTTAGTTCAAAACGCAATGTATCTTCGCCTGAAAATCTTAGTGTCGATGTTTCGTGAGTAGTAAACTGACCACCTGATACGGTAATAGTAACGGGCGAACCATAACGCTCGAATTTTACATCCGAATAAGGGAGTAAAACTACTTCTTTCACTGTTTGAGCATTAGGATTAACGCTCACTTTCAATGGAGATGTTCCTTTATCAAATACAAGTATATCAGATGAAGCAGGAGTCAATCTTTCAGGAGCCCAAGCATTTGACTGGTTCCATTGGCCTAATGTTGCACTACTAACGTAGTTATATACATTATTAGCAACAACAATAGTACAATTAATCGTCAAGGTTTTGTTTGCACCCGTTTGATTAATACAACTGTTATCAGCTACAGAAACTTTAATCGTGTTAGTATAAGTTCCTGCTGCACATGGCGAAGTACCAATTCTTTCAAAAGTCAAAATAAAAGAACCATTTCCCGTACCAGGCTGCAAACACAAGTTTCTTGCATTAGCTGTTGAAGTTGCATTGTCATAAGTGTATCGAGTAACATCCTTTGAACTAGTGTAACCAGCAACATTTGAATACACGTTTAAACATTGTGTATCTACCGATGTACCAGTAACTGTAACTTTGTCGGTTGAACTAAATCCACTGTAGTTTACTGTAATTTTTTTTGGATTTGGACTCAGTCTGTTGGAATACCAAGTCAGGTTGTAAACTCCAGCTGATTCGGTTAATAAACCATCAGCTGTTAACGATGTGAGCGTTTGTGCTTCCGCTTTTTTTGATGAGAATTGAATCCCGAAAAGAGCTGCTAACGCGAAGTATTTAAGTTTTTTCATAAATAGTTTAAAAGTAATTCAAGTGTGAGTTATTCACAATTTATCAAAACAAATATCGTGTTTTAAATCATTTCCTACCAAATACTAAGTAGCATTTTTATAAAATCCATGTCAGTTATTACAAAATGTTACACTTGTAACCCCTGAAAACATTGGTTATTATATGCATACAGCAATGATTTAACAACATCAATTTATTTCAATTCAAAATAAAAAAACACAACATCCTGCCTCATATCAAAATCTATGCCAGATATAAAAAACCACAATCCCATTCCAAATAATTTATATTTGTTACTTATGAAAAAATTCTGCAACGCTATCGTAATCCTTACCATCCTTTTTATATTTAACTCAAAATCATTTGCACAAACAACCCAACAAGAAACCATTTATCTAAAAAATGGCTCTATCATCAAAGGTAACATTGTAGAATTTGTTCCAAATGCCACCTACACCATCTTAACTCCCGACGGCAACAAGTTCATATTCAACATTTCCGATATTGAAAAAATAGCCTATTCCATTCCCAATAACAACCCAATAAATTCTAATAGCAATTCTTTCAATGCTAATAGTACAACAAATAAAAATTCTTCCAACTATGCCACTCAAATACATGCAGGTTATGGCGCTAGTTCTGGAGGTTTAGGACTGAACTCATTCAATATTATGGTGAGTGAAACCGGCAAATTTGCAGAAATCATCGAAATTGGTGGAGGAATAGGTTACAGTCGTTTTTTTGATGTGGATGTTAACATGCTTCCCATCTTTGCAACCGCAAAATTCAATTTCAGCAAAAAATCGGCTAGTCCCTTCCTTAGTGTTGATGGGGGATATTCGCTCAACTTATCCGATGGAATTGAAAACTCTGGGATTTACGTCCATCCAAAATTGGGCTTTCAACTTCAAAAGTTGCGAATAGCTTTTGGATATCAAATGCAACAGATGCCTTTTATAACAAGCGACGGTTGGTCGTTAAAAAAACAGTTTCTTTACGGAGAAGCCATCAGCATAAATGTATCCTACTCTTTCTAAGTTCGATCCTTTTACTTTTTTTATTTATATTTACATATTTAAATGAATAATAAAGAATAACTTGGACTCTGAAATATGCTTTTAAACCTTACTGTTCTTGGGGAACTAAATTAAACCTCTACTAAAAATTAAACTTTTAACTGTTCGTTTCGTCAAAGTCTGTAACTGACTGTATAGAATTCTCTTTAATCTACTTTATCATTCAACAAAATAAATTAGAATCTCGAATACTCGTTAATTCTATGCCGCCAGTGAAGTAAGATTAATTTCTATTGATTTGAAAACGAGCTACTCATGAAAACAAAAAACTTCCCCAACTACATTTATCCTCTAATTAGGGCACTCTTTATCGGAAGCGTAACCCTTATTCAATCCTGTAAACCCGAAACTCCAAATAGCACGGATTTTTCAACTGAAGCCATTCAAAGAGTTTTTGGATCGAATATCAATATACTTCAACCCGAAAATTATGCCAATCAATCTAAACCTAACTACATCCTGCTCGATAATAGTGGCAATAATCCGATTGAAGATAAAAAAGCCACCCTCGGTCGTGTTCTATTTTACGATAAAAAACTAAGCTTCAATGAAACTGTTTCTTGCGCATCTTGCCACAAACAAGAATATGGCTTTTCTGATATCGAAATTCAAAGCAAAGGGGTAAATGGGAATACGATTCGACATGCTATGCGACTCATCAATACTCGATTTTCACGAGAAACTCGATTCTTTTGGGACGAACGAGCTGCATCCCTAGAAATCCAAACTACTATGCCCATTCAAGATCACGCTGAAATGGGTTATTCAGGCCTGAATGGAGATCCTGGAATCAATGACTTACTCAATAAATTAAACAATACGGATTATTATAAAGAACTTATAGCTTGGGCTTATAATGACAAAACGGGCAACACTCAGTTATCAGAAGTCAAAATGCAGGAGTGTTTGTCTCAATTCATTCGGAGCATTCAGTCTTTTGACTCAAAATACGACCAAGGCAGAGGTCAACTTCCCATTAATGCAAACAATAATGATTTACCCAATTTCACATCCCAGGAAAATAATGGAAGAAGACTATTCACCAATCCTCCAGTTTTTGGGGATTCGGGAAAAAGAATTGCAGGCGGTATGGGTTGTGCAGGTTGTCATAGACCTCCCGAATTCGATATTGACCCCAATTCTTTGAACAATGGTATTGTGGGAAATTTAAACAATCCAGGCACTTTGGATTTAACGAACACTCGCAGTCCGTCACTTCGCGATTTAGTAAATCAAAACGGTGAAATCAACGGTCCCATGATGCACACGGGTAGTGCGGCTACCTTGGAGAATGTATTAGGACATTACAACAACATCAGTGTACGAGCTGGAAATACCGCAATTGATCCGCGTTTGACTCCTGGAGGATTTCCTCAGAGATTGAACATGACCCCTCAGGAACGCAGTGATTTAGTGGCTTTTCTAAAAACCCTGAGCGGATCAGCCGTTTATACCGACAAAAAATGGAGCAATCCGTTTCAGTAATTGTTAAAAGCAACTAACTTTGCGTTAACAACACGGTTGGCCCCGTAGTTCAATGGATAGAATAGATGTTTCCTAAACATTTGATACAGGTTCGATTCCTGTCGGGGCTACTAATAAATGGAAAATAACTACGGCCTCTTTATTGCACTTGCTTTTATTTCGGAGGTTTTGGGTACCGTTTCTGGTTTTGGTTCATCCATTTTGTTTGTACCTGTAGCTTCTCTGTTTTTTGATTTCAAAACTGTGCTGGGTATTACTGCCGTTTTTCATGTTTTTAGTAACTTATCTAAAATTGCTCTGTTTCGAAAAGGCATCAGTAAAGAACTAACCCTAAAATTAGGAATTCCAGCGGTGATTTTTGTAACCTTAGGTGCAATTGCCACTGCTTATATCCCAACCAAAAATATAGAACTAGCTATGAACTTAGTTCTCGTTATTTTGGCTATTTATCTGATGACCCACTTCAACAAAACCGTTAAACAAACCAATACAAACCTATATATCGGTGGAATGGCTTCTGGTTTTATAGCGGGAATTGCAGGAACCGGTGGCGCTATACGAGGCATCACTTTAGCTGCTTTTCAACTGTCAAAAGATGTATTTATTGCTACATCGGCCGTGATTGATCTCGGTGTGGATACCAGTCGCGCCATCGTTTACGTTTACAATGGATATTTTGAGTACGAAAATTTATTTCTAATCCCATTTTTGATTGCTATAGGTTTCGGGGGAAGTTATGTCGGCAAGAAAATATTACAACGAACTTCTGAAACGGCATTCAGGTATTTGGTATTAGTAGTTATTATTGGAACCGCCTCAATCCAAATTATTCAATCCTTTTGTAAATAGTTAGCAATTGATTGGGATTTAGGATATTCAGAACTAAAACTGCATGGATATTTCGTTCAGTAAATCATGGATCCGTTTAATTTTTAGATTTCATTTCGTCAAAAATATCGTCCATAATTTCGGCTAATTTCCGATCTAATGAAGTTACTCTATTCCCTGCATCGTGGGTTGTAAGTTCAACTTCAATACGATTGTAAATATTCTTCCATTCGGGATGGTGATTCAATGCACTTATGTGAGGAGTAACCCATTGCATAAAAGTCATAGCTTCTTCAAATGATTTAAACACAAAAGTTTTGATTAGTTTGTTTTCTGTTTCCGTCCACATGTTATAAATTTACAATCGAACTGTGTAGATAGTTTTACGTCGATTTTACTACTCGAAATTCATGCAATTTTGTAGTAATAATTGATTTCTTAGCAGTTTAACATCCCCCGAAAAATAAAAATAGAACTTATGAACGATATAGTTTGTCCTCATTGTAATAAAACATTTAAAGTAGACGAAGCAGGTTACGCAGCCATCTTAAAACAAGTGCGCGACCATCAATTTGAAGAAGAGCTTAAAGCCAGAACCGATTTGTGGCAAAAAGACAAGGAGAGTGCTGTTGAATTGGTTAAAGCACAAATTCAGGAAAAAGCCAAGGATTTATTGGCAAAAAAAGATGCTGAAATTCAGGCACTTAAAAATGAAAAAGAACGAGAAGTTTCTGCAGCCATAAACGCCAAACAACTTGAAATTGCCCAATTAAAAGCCACCAAAGAAATGGAATTGGCTGAAAATTTGCGAAAAAAAGAAGAAGAATTGAGCCGAATCAAAGCCGATTTAGAAAAAGCAGAATTAGACAAGCAATTAGCTGTAAATCAAGCTCTCCAAAATGTTCAAAAAGAAAAATTGGAACTGGAAAATTCACTTGCTCAAAAACAATTGGAAATGCAATTGGTAGAATCTTCCCTAAAGGAAAAATTTGCTGCTGAGCTCAAAACAAAAGAGGATATCATCAGAATGAAAGATGTGGATATTGCCTATCACAAGGACATGAAAGCCAAACTCTCTACAAAAATGGTGGGTGAATCGTTGGAACAACACTGTGAAATTGAGTTCAATAAACTTCGCGCAACCGCCTTTCCTAATGCACATTTCGAAAAAGACAACGATGCCCGTTCAGGCAGTAAAGGCGATTTCATTTTCAAGGAATTTGATGAAAACAACAACGAAATCATTTCCATCATGTTCGAAATGAAAAACGAAAGCGACACTACAGCAACCAAGAAGAAAAATGAGGACTTTTTCAAGGAATTGGACAAAGACCGAAACGAGAAAAAGTGCGAATACGCTGTTTTGGTGTCCATGCTTGAATCCGACAACGAGCTTTACAATACCGGTATCGTGGATGTTTCCTATCGTTTTCCTAAGATGTATGTGGTTCGTCCGCAGTTCTTTATACCCATTATTACGCTATTGAGAAACGCTGCCATGAATTCCATGAAATACAAGGCGGAATTGGCCCAAATGAAAAATCAGAACATCGACATCACTCATTTTGAAGAAAATATCAATGCGTTTAAGGAAGGATTTGCTCGAAACTACGAACTAGCCAGTCGCAAATTCAAAACGGCTATCGAGGAAATCGACAAAACCATAGATCATCTTCAAAAAACAAAAGAGGCGTTATTGTCGTCTGAGAACAACTTGAGGTTGGCAAACAACAAAGCGGAGGATTTAACTATCAAGAAGTTAACCCGTAACAATCCAACGATGACGGCAAAGTTTGAGGAATTGAATCTGAAAAACAACAACTTTAATC
>CAYPYX010000037.1:0-21107 GCA_964415065.1 uncultured Rhizobium sp. | reverse complement strand
ATAAAGACCAAAGAACCTATTGCGGCTCACCCGATAATTGGAAAAATTTGTTCTAATTGGACAAATAGTGCGATGTTTTACTCCAATATTTACTGAACTACGAAAATAGAACCTTGAATTTTACCTGATTTTGAGCCTTTAGTTTGTAAAAAGTAGGTTCCAGGTTTCAAATTGATGGGACGTTCTAATGAAGATTGTTCTAAATCTGTACGTTCAACTTCCCAAAAATCAATAACTCTCCCCGAAAAATCTACAATTTGCATTTGAAATTCCTCATTGATTTGAGATCCATACATATATATACGTAGAACATTTTGCTCAACGGGATTAGGAAATACTCGAAAATTCGTTTTATCTAGTTTGCTCAAACCCACAAAAGACGTATCCACTTCCTTACACCACTTTCTCATTTCTTCATACCACTGCCATACATCTAATCTACCACCGGAGCGAGTGTATTGTTTCAAATTAGAATTCTTTGAAACACTGCTATCCAACCAATTTATCAAAAGTTCATGTGCTTGTAGTGGATTGGAATGATACAATTTTAGAAAACTATCGCATGCCAATGAGTGCATTAGTGAAATGGAAGCAGCTAGTTGTGGTGAACTAAATGAGGTGCCCGTTTCTGCAACGTAGGGATCTTCCTGGTTAAACTCCATGGGCTGTGTGGTGTAAATCTGAACACCGGGGGCCGCTAAATCCACATACTCAGTAGAATATCCACTCATATAATGTTGATCATCTTTGTTGCTAGCAGAAACCATTATTAAATGTTTGGAAGGACACATCGTTGGCAAATCGCCAAAATTCTCAATTTTAATATTTCGATTTGTAGTCGCCGCGGCATTCAAAATACCCACTGAACCTAAAGAGTCAAACATTTGGCACCATAAGGGAGCATCTTCGGGATAACCGTTATCCATTCCTAAAGATTGATTCAACGCCACGATATTTGCTCCGCGTTTTCCGCCTGACATTATATATAGTTGTTTCATGCGAAATGCATAAACCATTCCGCGAATTAATCCGAGTTCAACATCTGTCATACTTTTAGGCCAACAATTTATAGGCAAAACTTTAACGGTCCATACAACGCCAGTTACGCCAATTTCATTATTTCCAGCAGCACCAAGTACCCCAGCCACAGATGTACCGTGACCATCATACACGGATACCTCGTTAAAAACTTGAGGATTTTGATCACCCGAATTCCATCCTTGATAATCATCAACATAAGAATTACCATCGTCATCGATGCCATTCCAAGGAATTTCATGATGATTAATAAACAAATTGGTTTTCAAATCCGGATGCGAAGTATCAAATCCATCATCGATCACGGCAACAACCATAGTATCTCCAGCCTTATTAATTGCTTTGGATGAATAATTCCAAATCTTATCTACTGAAATTTGAGATAAATGCAATTGCCTATTTATTAATGGATCGTTAGGAAGAGCCCGTTTCACAATTTCATGGGTATACTGAATCAGTTCAACACCATCCATCATAGAAATCAACTGAGTAAGATATGCATAATTTGCATTCCAAAAATTTAAGTCAGTATTTTTTAATCTTACCGACAAAAGTCCCATACCGCTGTCAATAACATTAATGTCAAAAACTACTGCCGTTTTAACTGTTTCTAAGTTTCGTTCTAAAGTTCCACTCTCCTTATTTCCTTGAATACTTGAAATCCAATCCGTATTATTCAATTCCAGTATAACCTTATGGATGCTTGACTTATTCTTCACTTTTACTATCCATAAGTTGGGTACTATTTTGGGTTTCGGGGGATGAATATTCTGGTCAGAGGAAACAATTTGAGTACGATTCAAAATTGTTTCTTGGGGAAGAGCATAAAGATACTTGACTTTTAGATAATTTTCAGCAGCGAACAATCTTACTGACATCAAAATCATCAAAAGGAGTAGTTGAATATTGCGAATATGAATGACGGGCATTGATTAAAGGGTTTATCTGAACTGATGAGGTAAATTTAATTATAGAATTTAACAAAAAAAGCTCACAATTGAAATTGTGAGCTTTTTTAATTTGCAATATTTACAACATTATTTGTTTGCGTTATCTGGTTTGGCTTTCATTTTTGCTTCTCTAGCAGCAACTTTTGCCAAGTAATCATCAATACGCTTTTTCATTTCAATCACGCTTGAATCTGTTGGATTCAATTCTAATACTTTACTGTAATAATAACTAACCTTAGGATAATTTTTATTCTTCTGTGCGTAATAGGCCATATTACGGTAAGCATTTTCGATATCTTTTTGTGATTTCAACTTTTGATTGGCGTCCATTTTGGAAATCCAACGTTCGTATGCTGCTGTCACTTTTCCAGAGCTATCGGTTGGATCTATTAATGCTTCTGTAGTTGCAATTAAGTAATATCCAGAAATATAATTGGTGTCTTGTTTGATGATTTCTTTATAAACATCCAATGCTTTGTTGTTTTGTCCCATGAAAGAAAAAGTTCTAGCTTGATAAAACAAATCTCTTAAGTTTAAAGTACCATTGTTTTTTGCTCTCTTCAACTGTAAGATTTCATAAGCTCTTTCATATGCAGTATTGGATTCTTTCTTTAATGATGCAATTTTCTTTTCAGTTTCTTCTTGGTTGGGATTGTACACTGTGTCTGCGGCAGTTAATGCATTAATTTCTTTGTTCTTATCTGCACCTAAGGTGTAATAAAGGTCAAAAGTTGCATCATACATAGCTAGTGAGGATCTCATGGTATCACTCAAAACGGTTTTAAATCCATTAAATGAGGCCGACTGTTGATCGTCTTTGAACAATAAAATTGATTTGAAATACAATTCTCTTCCGATAAGGTTACGCCCCATTGGTTTAACGAACTTTGCTTCGTATAAATCAAAATTTTGCAAAGCAATTTTTACTTCTTCTTTTGTAATATCTTTCTTTCCTACATATGCATAAGCTATAACACCATAAATGTTGGGCATTTCTTTTTGTTTGAGTAATGCATTACCTTCAGCAATAGCTTCGTCAAATTGAGCATTCAAGTACAACGCTTCTACAAATAATCTACGTGCAGTTAAGTTGTTGTTTCTTTTCAAGTATTCTTTAAAATAGATGATTGCACTGTCGCGTTGATCCATTAAATTCATAACCTCTGCCATTTGACGGTATGCAGGTGCAAATTCTCTGTCCTTTTCTAAAGCTTCATTGATTCTCAATTTAGAAAGCTCATAATTTTTTACACGACGGTAAACACGAGCTTCCTTCAACAATGGTCTTGGATCAGTTGGTTCTTCGTATCCCGCAACGATAAACTGTTGAACAGCTGCAGATAAATCCAATTCATTTAAAATCATCAATGCATCGCCTAATAAAAGTTTATTTTCAAAATCAGTAGATCCTTTTTCTAAATGATCTTTTGCTTTTGCTGCATAACGCAATAACGTTTCCTTAGGCGCATATTCAACCATTAAATAAGCTCTACCGATTTCCTTATTAATTACCGGAAGTAACTTTTTCTTTTCTGTTAGCGCTTGTTGGAAAAATGCCTCCGCGGCGTTCTGATCTCCAGATCTGAGTGACATTAAACCTTTACCAACCAAATTGATTTTACTTTTGGGTGCATTCAGCAATCCTTTATCAAAATAATCGATGGCACCGATAGAGTCTCCTTTTAAAATAGCGTTGATTCCCGCATAGTAGTAGTTGTCTCCAACTTTAGGCTTTTTAGCGATTAATGTTTTGAAAACATTTTCAGCGTCTTCATACTGTTCGTTTCTCACAAATCGATTTGCTTCAGCAATATTCTGAGCATTAAGCGAAGAGTAAGATGAAATTGCCGCTAAGGCAAGTAAAGATACAATTACGTTAGATTTCATTTTGACTGCAAAAAAAATAATTAAATGTTAAAAGATTGTAAACTACCGATTAAAAAGGCACATTTATTTGAAAAAAAATTGCTTTTTCCGCAAATTCAACCTTTTTTATGGTTTTACCTATCCATGCTTATAACAACATTTTAAATGCCAGATTTGTTCTAAGCAAGATTAGTGACATAGAAATGACAAAATCCGATTTTAATCCACTTGAACTTTTCTACCGGCAGAATGCGCGGGTAATAATCCAGATTTCTGCAACAAAGCTTGTCCGGCTTGACTATTTGCATACAAAGTAAATCCGGTAATTAATCCAGAATAACCCTGAGATTCATAGCTCATCAATGGTTGAATAAAGGGATACTGTTTCGCACTAATTTGAGATTGGAATGGCCAATATAAATCACCATTAAAATTTTCTACTTTTAAAATAGTAAACGAATTTCTTAGTTCACGAGCTAAAGGATCCTTTAAATCTGCAATGGTATTTAAAGAAACTAAACCTATGGCATATTCATGTTCGTTAACATATTTTAACACATCCAAATCCGATTTCATTTTTGTTGCTTGAATTGATCTGTTTTGGGGTTTATAGCCTCTAGCTTCTAAGGTATTTTTTACGCACAAGAAATTGGAGGTATTTGCACCGGTAAAACAAAGTGAGTATTGAGATTGTTCTGTGGACATTCCCCAAAGTTTGACAATTTCTTCGAGCTTGATGGCTTCCCTTTTGGATTTTAAACTCGATATAAAGACAGGTGCGCTGTAACCCAAAACAACAGAGTTTACGGTAGCATTCTTTTTTGTTTTTAGCCAATTCAATTCTTCAGATTGCAAACTATCGTGAACAATGATACCGTTTAATTCTCCATCTATGAATTGCTGCATTAATGGTGAATATTCCGAAAAAACGGGTGTTATTTTTGCTTTGGGATACTGGCTATGAAATATTTCTAACCATTGTGTAACTAGAAAACTATCGCCTTGTTCAAATCCAATTTTAACAACACCTGCTGTTGGCACATCTTTACCGGGAGCTGAGTAATCAAAGTTTTGACATGCAAAAATGGAAATCAAAAAGGGCAACATCCATAAATTTAAATTTGAATTATTTGCTTTCGGGGGATGCTCATTCTGCAAATGAGAATGAATAGAATTACTTTGAGTTGAATTGGATTTTTTCTGACCAATTTTCAATGAATGAAATGGATTATAATCTTTAAAGGATTTCCATCCCCGGAAAAACCTTAAAATGCCCCAAACAAACAAAATAACTCCAGCCCAAAGATTACCATTATCGATACCCCACTCTCGAAGAACTACAATGTCAGGAGCAAAAAATGCGAAGTAGATTGCAAAAGAAGCAAAAATTAAACTTGACGCAAAGTGGTACCAATATCCTACCTTCATACCACAAAAATAAAATAGGTCGGTGAAAACCGACCTATTTTCTAAATTAATATTTTTAATGGTTTATTTAACCATCATAGTTTTGCTGATTTTGTTAGCGCCAGAAATTACGCTGTATGTGTAAACACCTGGAGTTAGATTACTTCCATCAATGTTCAACATGTGATTACCACGGGACAAACCGTTGTAGTTTTGAGTAGAAATCAAAGCTCCCAAAGTATTTCTAACTTCTAAAGTAACATTACCTGGTTTTGTCAAGTAAATCATCACTTGAGAATTATCGCTGAATGGGTTTGGTTGGTTTTGATTTACAACAAATACTTCACCTGTATTAGGTGTTTCAACACCTACTCCGTATAACATACCGATTGTTCCGTTTAGAATTTCAGAAACGGGTATTGCTTGGTACATAATTTTGTTATTCATCACGTCGTGGTTTGCCATTACGCGATCATTGTTTTGCAAGTTTGTACCAGGGATTTCATCTTGTTGCCAAACAACATGCACGAATTCATCTGCTTCACGAGCAACAGATGCAAAATCGTCTTCTCTACCAATGAACTGTGTGATGTTTTGTGGGGTAGCCCAAGATGCACCCCCGTCGGTTGAATGCACAATTCCGATATCACGGAAGTTAGCATCCAAATCAGAAATATCTTCTTCAATTGGAACAGAGAAGGTCACATAAATATTGCCATTTGCATCAATAGCCGCGGAAGGTTGACGCATTGCACTGGTATTACCCAAACGTGCAGTAGTGTTTACACCTTGAGGAAGTGCACCACTAGACAAAGCTTGAGTGGTAGCAGGACGCAAAGAGTTAACACCATCACCATTTCTATCGAATTGGTTACCACCAGCAATTACTTCTGCACCTTCGGTTTTATCTTCATTCCAATACATCAAGGCTTGGTATCCAGGGAAGAAACTGTAACTTTCGTCAGTAGTATCATCATCCAATACACGACCTAGTCCCCAGAAAGCGTGAACTTTATTCGACGCGTCGATTAACACATGAATTGTTCCGTCTGCAGTGAATGGGGTATCTGTCATGTATTCTTTACCAGTCCAAGGAGCGTATTTAAATGGTTCTGCAGCGATACGGGTAAAGTCAGTTCCTGAGTTTGAGCTTTTCCAAACGTAAGCTCCTGTCATCAAACCTGAAATACCAATTGCAACAGTACTTCCTTTAACATCGATAGAATAAGCATCAGCACCGCCGTAGTTAGTTAAAGTACTGTCATAACCAGGCAACATTTGATGTTGAATATCCCAAGTAGTACCACCATCTAAACTTCTGCTGTAAACCATTGGAGCGAAAATACCTTTTCTCTCTGGGGCACGAGCTTCACCAGGAGCTGCGGAATCCGTGTAAGAACAAATCAAATGGATGGTATCACCAGCACTTGCAGCTCTAGCCCAAATTGGTTTGTAGGGAGTTTCGTTCAACACATAAGTTGTAGTAGAAGGACGAGAACTCGCGCTGTTCGATTTGGTAAGGAAGAAACCACCATTGGTTGCATCATGACCGATGGTAAATACAGATCCATCAGACAATATACCCACGCTAGGCCAACCTGTACGTTGAGTTGGTTCTACTTTTTCATTTGAAGCAGCATCCCAAGTTCCTGAGGTGCTTCGGAAATTGTAACCTGTTCCACGACCTGGAAATCCTGCAGCGTCGGAACTAGCTGTAGTCCAAACAGCAGAAATTGCTCCGTCTTTATGACGAACCAATCTGCGGCCCATTGCAGCATTGGATTGTAAGTCGTAATACGTTGAACCTATTTCAACGAAGTTAGCGTGGTTAGCAGCACGGTTAGTAACCGAATTTTTTCTGTTGTTGGCGGAGATTACCCCTAAAGCAGTTGGTTCATTGACTACTCCTCTAACGGTAGTTTTTTCAGCTTTAAGGTTTTGATTACCTAAAAATTTAGAATTTTTAGGGTTGTTGGATTGACCAAAAGTCAAACCAACTATCAAACCCGCGGAAATTACTGTGTATAGTTTTTTCATACGCATAGTTGTTAGTTGCGAATTAACTCAATTTGGATTAAAAAACCCTTATAAATGATGAAATTTTGTCGTAAAAATGAAACTATTTTCTTGAACCATTAAGAATATTCACTACGGTTTCGACCAATAAATCAGCATCTGATGCAGATCCACGGTGAATTCCCTTGGTTCTTAAATCGAGTAATTTCAATTGATTGATAACCCAATCCAAATGGCTTAAAGAATAATTGGATTTGGCTCTCAAATAATCATCAACGAAATAAACGTTTACACCCAAGCTTTGAGCAATTTGTTGCTTACTTGTTGTCGGTATAGAATGTAGGGCCAGCACTTTGGTAAAATAACCGTACAACACGGAATTAATTAAAATCAATTCTCCTGATTTCAATCGAACTCCCATTTGATGAGCAATTTGGATACTTTTATTGAAGTTTCTCGTACCTAAAGCGTTTTGAAGTTCGAAGACATTGTATTCACGGTTAAATCCAACATGCTCATCAATATGCTGTACTTTGATGAATTCATCCTTCACCATCACAAATATCTTTTCCAATTCATTTTGAATTACCGATAAATCAGCACCAATTAAATCAAGTATTCTTAAAATGGATTCAGTGTCCAGAATTTTACCTTTGGATTTAGCAAAGGCGGGTAACCAATCCTTAATTTGATAATCTTTTAACTTTTGAAAATTCCCTTCAGTGTATTTACTAGCAAGCTTGGCAAACTTGTTTCGCATATCTAATTTCCCTTTGCGAAAAGCCATCACGAGAACCGTGGAAGGTAATGGTTTTTCCAAATACGAAATTAGGGGTTCTAAATCCTTGAGGTCGTGCGCGTCTTTGACCATGATAAGCTGGTAATCACTCATCATAGGGTATCTTTTACACATTCCTACTATGTCATTCGCAGTAACATCTTTTCCGTAAACAACGGTTTGATTAAAGCTTTTACTTTCGGGGGATACCACTCTAGCCTCAAGCTCGGAACATAATGCGTCGATAAAATAGGTTTCTTCTCCATGGAAGGTGTAAACAGATGAATATTTACCAGATTGTATTTCTGATAATATTTTTTGAAACACCGGAACCGTATCGGTTGATTTTGCCATGCTTTTAATTAATTTTACCCCGTGGAGAGTTTAAATTTCCCAGAATTGAATTTTGAATTCCAATTCGATCAACAAAAAAAACTTATTTTCGACATAGTTCGAAAAAAATTTATCCCCTTTACTCCCGAGGAATGGGTTCGTCAACATTGTATCGTTTTTTTAAATCAGATTTTAGGGATTCCACTTAGCAGAATGGCAATCGAACGCAGTATTTCTTTCAATGGACTTATCAAACGATTTGATATTGTTACATTTAGCTTAAAAGGAACACCCGAAATTTTAGTTGAATGTAAAGCTCCTGAAATTCCCCTAAGTCAAAAAACCTTGGTACAAGCTGGTGTATATAACACTAAACTAGACACTCCATTTATTTGGTTGACGAATGGTTTTCAACATATTTGGTTGAAGAAAGAGCACAACAATTATGATTTAATATCCTTCCCTACTCAAATGTTAGATTTAACTGAATCAAAAACGAGAGGTTAATTTTCGGGGGAATTCTATTCTACTTACCGAATTAAGAAAAATTAAGGAATCCGAACCTCGAACTCTTTACCGTTTTTGTAGATCGTAATGATATCGTTGCAGGCATTATTATTGAATGGATCGAAATCTATTTTAAATTGATCCTTTTCGTGTTTTAATTCAATAATACCTTTAAGAATGTAATCAGAACATCCTAACTCATAAGATTTTTCCAATGGCAAATTGATATTAAAGTTATATTCAACATCATCCAATTCTACAGAGCCTTGTCCAGTGAATTTCAACTGATCGTATATCAATCCTTGCGAAGCTTCCCCTGAAATCCAAGAGTAAGTAAGTGTTCCCTCCAATCGATCCTCTAATTCTTCTGCCAAATCATCAATATTGAATTCCATTTTTTTGATGACCAGATCTACTTTATCTCCTACATTTCGTTGAAACTCAAATTCTCCACTTACAGCACCAATAAATTGATAGGCATTGGAAATTTTCATTGGCTCTGCATCATCAATTGTAATTTTTGTAACAGATCCAATTTCCCTATGACTGTAATTAATTTGCACCAAAATTTTACCCGTACGAATTTTTCGATCCATTTTACTGCTTTCTCCGGAATAAACTAATTCATACTCCATTCCGTTGCCGTCTTGGGTAGAAGAATCTATTAATATCAATTTACAGCCCAAGATTTTTTCTAACGAATCAAAATTCTTCCTGTTAAAATCTGAAAAACTATAGGTGGAATTAATATGCTCGATGGGTTCTAAAGTCGCTAATAATAAACCCATAGATTGGCTGAAGTCTGCGGCATCCTCTATGTCTTCTTGTGGAATTTCGTAAATATTCTCACACGATTGTAATCCCCAAAAAACAAAGAACAACATTACTACGAGCAATATTGACTTGAATTTCATGAGAATTTGTGAAAAGGACATAGTTATTAAAACAAAGATACAAATAAATTCCCCCAATAGTTTAACTGTTTAAAATCAATATTCGTCCAAAGTTTGCAATATTTTATTACAAATGACCTCAATTTCTTGGAGGGAAATAATTAATGGAGGCGCTATTCTAATAGCATTCATATTGAATAGGAACCAATCCGTAAAAATCCCTTTTTGTAATAACTTTTGGTTAAATTCTATAATTTGTATCTCTGGATTCAAATGACAAGCTAGCAACAACCCTTGTCCAGTGACTTCAGAAATCAGTGGATGAACCAATTGGGATTTGAATAGAAGGGATTTTTTCTCTATTTCTAATTCGGTGGCTTGATTAAAAATCCAGCGATTTGCAGCCAATCCAGCAGCTGCACAAACAGGATGTCCTCCAAAAGTGGTTATATGTCCTAGAATGGGATTTTGAGCAAATTGATCCATTCTGGATTTATGCGTAATCACTGCACCCATAGGCATACCTCCACCAAGACTTTTACCCAACAGAATCATGTCGGGAACGATATTGTAACGCATAAATTCAAATGGGATTCCCGTTCTGTATAATCCCGTTTGGATTTCATCAACAATCAATAATGCACCGGTTTGATTACAATAATTCACGATACTATTGATGTATTTTTGAGTTGCCACTCGAGCACCTCTTTCAGATTGGATCAACTCTAGAATTACAGCAGCAACTCCTTTTTGGGGTAGTTGATCAATTTCGGATTCTGAATTTTGATTTAAAAAATATACTTGATTTAAAAGTGGACGATATTTTCCCGTAAAATATTCGTCATCCATCAATGAAAGTGGTCCTTGAGAACTACCATGATACGAATTTCGTTGTGCAATAAATGTGCTATTTCCAGTAATCCGCTTAGCCAACTTCATTGCAGTATCGGTAGCCTCAGCACCAGAATTAACGAAATATACACTGTTTAATGACTCTGGAAGTTGCTGAGTTAAGAAAGTAGCATATTCAACGGTTGTATTGTGAATTACTTCACCGTACACCATGACATGCATATTTCTGTTAACCTGTTCAATAATGGCATCTTTAACACTTGGGTGTTGATGTCCAACAGAGGAAACAGAAATTCCCGAAATTAGATCGAAATACTGTTTATTGTTATTGTCGAACAGATAAACACCTTCCGCGCGATCAATTTCCAATGCAATTGGCGCCATGGTGGTTTGTGCCATGTTTTGAAAAAACAGTGCTTTAGTGGAAAGTTGATTCATTTCATGCAAAATTAATCAAGAAAATCAATTCCGCTTATTTGAAGTATAATCCCACTCCGTATGAATCAAATACAAAAAAAAAGGCTGCTTGATTTAAGCAACCTTCTTTATACATTCAAAAGTAAAATATTATTTTACGCTGTTGCTCAACTCAGCACCTGGCTTGAAACGAACTACAGTTTTTTGAGGAATGTTAATTTCTTTTCCAGTTTGAGGGTTACGACCTTTACGAGCTTCACGAGTGCTAGTAGAGAAGGTACCGAATCCAACTAAAATTACTTTGTCGCCGGATTTCAACGCACCAGTTGTAGCGTCGATGAAACTGTTCAAAGCTGCTTGAGCTTGAGTTTTGGTGATACCAGCATCAGCTGACATTTTACCGATTAAATCTGATTTGTTCATTGTATAAAGTTGTTTTTATTTGGTTAACTGCTCAAAAGTATGAAAGTGAATGTGATTACCAAACACTTAACCATAAAAAATCAATGAAAATTATTCACGAGTAATTAACATTATCTAACATCGCGAATGATTAATTCGCAATCAATTGATTTACAGCAAAATACAAAATATCGTTTGGTTGTGATTTATTCCATACAATTTTGGATTTAGAGTAATAAACCGCCCGTTCTTCTAGTAAATTCAGCAATTTACGTTCAATTTCCTGAGAACTAAGGGAGGCAAACAAGGGTCTTTCTTCTGAATTATGCTCTAATCGTTGAGAAATTACGGTAATTTCAGGATTTAAATACACCGTCATACCTTGTGAAATCATCCAATCCATATTCGAATGATGTGCCGCAGTGCCACCACCACAGGCAATGACAACTCGATTCAAGTCTTTGGTTTTTCTTAAACAATCGGCTTCTATTTTTCTGAAAGAATCTTCACCGCGAGTTTCAAAAATTTCAAAAATACTGGAACCCGTTTGTTGAACAATGAATTGATCTAAATCCATAAAATCCCACCCCATTTTTTCCGCCAACCATTTACCGGTAGTGGTTTTTCCCGAAGCGGGCAAGCCGATTAAGAATACTTTATTCATTGAAAATTCCTTTTTAATTGTTCCTGAGTCTAGGATCCATCCAAACATACAACACTTCTGTAAAAAGATGTACCACGAAAAACACACAAGCTGTGAATAAAACAGCTCCCATTACAACCGGAAGATCACTCTGTTGCAGGGCTTCAATGGTTACTTTTCCCAGCCCTTTCCATTGGAATATATACTCTGTAAAAAACGAACCTGCTAGTAAACTGCTGAACCAACCACCAATAGAAGTAACAATGGGATTCAATGAATTAGGTAAAATATGTCTTTTAATTACGACACTTCGTTTTAATCCCTTTGCATAAGCGGTAGTTACGAAATCCATTTCCATAACATCGGCAACGGTATTGCGTGTAAGTTGTATAAATACTGCAAGTGGGCGAATCCCAAGCGCTAAGGCTGGCAATATCAAATGGTTCAATTGTAAAGTTCTATTTTCCCCAAGATCGTCCAGTTCAATTAAACTGCCTGTCATGGGTAAACCAGTATAAGAATGATAGACATAACCGAAAAGCCATGAAAATAACATGGCAGAAAAAAAAGATGGAACTGAAATTCCTAGTGTTGAAAGCCAAACAATGGTATGATCTAACCAAGTATTTTTCTTCAAAGCCGCTAAAATGCCTAATGGAATTCCAATTAACATTGAAAAAAACATAGCGGCACCTGCAAGCACCATAGTCCCGATAAATGCATCCCCTAACATGGAACTCACTTCACGCTTAGTTTGAAAAGAAGTTCTTAAATATGGAAATTTCAACCAAAGGGTAGATTCACCTATTTCTAAGTGCAACCCTTTTAATTCCGTAGGAATTGAATTTAAGTGATAGAAGGAAATAGGTGAAACATCATTTAAATAAGATAAAGCCTGAATCCAAATGGGTTGATTCAAACCCAATTCCTTGGTGATTGCCTCAGTAGTTGCAGCATCCGATCTCTGTGAACTCAATATTTGTTCTGGACCAGGTAATGCCTGAAAAAGCACAAAAATAAACAACACCAATCCTAATAAAACGGCAATCAAAAACGGAATTTTATTAAGAATGGTTTTCATCTATTAATTTTCATTAAGGTTAAAAATACATTCTTCAATTTCCGCAATTTGCGGTAAATTTACGCCACTCCATTTATTTATTACGACAGGGCCTATAAATAGATATAGCGTTGGATTGTATCGAGCCATGGTCATCAACATTTTTTGATCTGCTGAATAAAACGAATAATTAAGTTGTTCTTTCTTTACAAATTCTCTAACAAATTCAGGAGAAGCCGAACTTAAAGCATAAATTGGTGCATTGTTGGTTATTTTTTTCCATTCCAAATTCAAAGCATTGAATTTTTTTAATGCATTTACATTCGACGATTCTAAAAACGGCGCCACCCAAACCAATTGGAATCCCGGGTAATTTAAGAATGTATCTTTCAAATCCCCTTTTATTGGATCGTAAATTGCAAAATCATGTATGGGGCTTTTGTACCCTTCAATGATTATTTGAATATCGGATCTTACAAACTGATATCCATTCTTTAACGAATTTGCATAATCTGCAGTAGTTACTCGGATGGAGTCTTTGCCATTGTACATAACAAATTTCACGACGGTTGAATCTCTTTCTCTTTCCCCTTTCGGCACTTCGTAAATTATTTTTTTAATGTTATTACCTACTTTGTAGGGCAAAAAATCCCAAACAGGTAAATAGAAATAGCAAAGGATTCCGAATAAACCAGTTGCAAAGCTCAGAATTGCCATGCTCCAATTTGTGATACGAAGATTAGAAATCAGTGGGACGTTGTGTCGTCTTCCTAAAAATAATAGAAGCACCACAATGGATAAAATCACATCCTTTTTAAAGGAGTCCCAAGGCTTCAATTTGATAAAATCTCCGAAGCATCCACAATCGGTAACTTTATTAAAATATGCAGAATAACCGGTAAGGAATGTAAAGAATATTATTAGCAATGCCGTAACACTCCAAACTAGCTTGAATTTCCATCCCAGGATCAATGCAAATCCTAAAATAACTTCTAAAGCACAGAAGAACATGCTGAGTTGCAAAGAGTAGTTCTTCAACCATTTGAAAAAATCATAAGCAAACCCTGCGGGAATTATCAGTTTAGTTTGGTCAATTTTTGCATGAATGGTAAAATCTGGCCCACCAGTCATTGGCCCTAATCCCTCGTGCGTTAAATAACCTTTAAACCCTTGTTTTTTAAATTCTTCCATCCATTGTTTTGAATCAGAATTAGAAGTTTTGAGTTTAAACTTCAATTGATAAACAGTATTTTTCCAAGCCGAAGAATCGATTTCAATTTGGTTTATGCCGGCAGATGTAACATTAAAGCCACTTCCCTCTTGTTCGAGATAAACGGCATAGGATATTTTGCAACCACATTCCTTCAACGAACTATGATTCAATTCACAACCTGTGAATTGCCCTCCGCCCGGTATTCCAAGATACATTTTATAATCTTGAATGGGTTGAAAGGGATTGACTTCACGTGTTCCGGATAGCAACATTTTCCCATTGACCCAACATTCGTACTGTATGGAATCTTGTTTGGGCTTTACATCATCTGCGAATACATCAAAATACTCATTTAATTTGATAGAAAATCCACTGGGATCATTCAATTTCACTAAACCCGAGAACACGAAAAGTGCTCCAGTTAAGTATTTTAATAGATTGAATACTGTTTTCATTTTGTATTTGAATTTACACAAATTGTTATTGAGCTATTCCAACTTATTTCGTTTCACATGTGATTTAAAACGAGAAATACATATATTAGTTTTCGCAGTTAACGAACTGGTTTATTCTTATTTTACTCCGACATTCGAATTAACGCAAATATTGCATAGTTCATAATATCCTGGTAATTAGAATCTACTCCTTCTGAAACCGTTGTTTTACCTGAGTTATCTTCGATTTGCTTAATTCGAGCCAGCTTCACCAAAATTAAATCCGTAAAACTACTGATTCTCATTTCCCGCCACACCTCACTGTAATCTGAATTCTTCAATAGCATAAGATTCATCGTTTTATTACCCCAATCATCATACATCCGAATAATTTCATTCATACTTTTTTCGGCTTTTTCTTTTTCGGGAGAAGCTAATTCCGACAAAGTATTGGAAGACTGCGCTTGCAATTCCAATTGAATTAGAGCCATTAAACTGTAGTTTACAATACCTAAAAACTCACTTCTCAAATCGTCGCCCACATTATTCTTACCCGATTCTTCCACATTCCGGATACGCTGTGCTTTGATAAACAGCTGATCGGTTAAACTACTCGGTCGGAACAATCTCCAGGAAGTACCGTAATCTTCATTCTTACGAACAAAAATGTCCTTACATTCTTTAAGAACCTCGAGGTATTGATCTTTTGTCGATGCCATTGCAGCAAAGATATTTAAGTATGATCCATTTTCAATTTGTTTTTGAAGAGATTTCATGAGTTTTTTTAGGATTTTTCGCAAATATTTCGTATATTTCAGTACATGGATTCTTTCGAAAAAATTTACAGTTCTTTAAACGCACAACAAAAGAAAGCGGTTGATTGTATTGATGGTCCCGTAATGGTAATTGCCGGTCCAGGTACGGGAAAAACACAAATTTTAGCTTCCCGCATCATGAATATTCTGGAAAAAACAGATGCGGTCGCTCAAAACATACTCTGCTTAACTTACACTGAAGCAGGAGCTCGAGCTATGCAAAAAAGGCTGATTGGATTTATGGGTAATGAGGCTTATAAGGTGAATATCCATACCTTTCATGGGTTGTGTAACAAAATAATTTCGGAATATCCCGAGCGATTTTCTAAACGCGAATTACGCGTAATGGATGATTTAGAACGAATAGAATTGGTTCAACAACTTATTGACGATTTACCGCATAACTCCTTATTAAAGGACTATTCTGAGTACATACACGATATTAATCGAAAACAAATCCTTTCGCTCTGGAGGTACATGAAAGAGGAAAATAAGGACGCCGAATTTTTCAAAAACCACATCGAACGATTTAAAAATGATGAAGAGTTACTCAAAGCAACTTTTCCAAAAGATCTCACCTGGTCACGTCCCCCAAAAAACTCTGGACTTCAAAAAGGCGACTTAAAACAAGATGAAGTAAAAAAGTGGTTTCATTCATGGAGTCAACTTCTGGAAGCGGCTGAATTGCTGAAGAAGTATGAAGACTTAAAGCAAAAACAAGGTGTTTTTGAATTTGACGATATGCTGCAATGGGTATTGAGGGAATTAAAAAACGATGAGGAGTTCAAGTGGAGCATTCAAGAACGATTTCAGTACGTTTTAGTCGATGAATTTCAAGATACTAGTGGGATACAAAATGACATTTTAAAGTTGCTTATAGATTTTTGGGACGA
Source organism: uncultured Rhizobium sp. (assembly GCA_964415065.1). GTDB lineage: Bacteria > Bacteroidota > Bacteroidia > NS11-12g > UBA955 > VMCP01. The sequence continues at coordinate 4,590 of CAYPYX010000037.1, read as the reverse complement.
CAATCCCAATTGTTTTGTTGTTGGGGATGATGATCAGAGTATTTATTCATTTCAAGGAGCAAAAGTTTCCAATATGCTTGAATTTAAGCATCGATATAAGGACCATATTACCACCATTGTACTAACAGAAAACTACAGAAGCAGCTCTTCAATTTTAGAAGCCAGTGATTCATTGATTTCTCATAACTTCCTTAGATTAGTTAATGACGATGCAACACTCAGTAAGAAATTAACTTGTGGAGGTGACAATAAAGAGTACCTGAAAAAAACTCCCGAAATACGACAATTCAGCAATCAATTTCACGAGGCGGTTGGAATAACAAATTCCATAGAAAAATTAATTCAGGCTCAAGTAAAGCCCAGTGAAATAGCCATTATTTATTCAAAAAATAAATTTGCTGACGAATTCCTTCCTCTTTTTAATGATAAAAAAATACCCTTTGTATTATCAAAAAAGGTGGATATCCTGACTGAACCATTGGTTCAGCTAATGATGAATTGGCTGGACTTTTTGTTAAAAGAATCTGAAAATCCCAACAGTGGCGAGTATCAACTTTATAATTTACTATTGAGCGAGATTTATGGATTTAATCCTATGACGCTCAATCGCATCATGGTTAATTACTTCGATGAAAAGAAAAAAACATCCAACTATTCTTTGGGATTGCGTGCATTTTTAGAGGAAAACGCAGAAAAAATATCCCCCGAAGAAGCAGCGAAACTCAAACTTTTAATTTCACATACCAACCAGTGGATTTCAATAGCGAATTCTGAAACTGTAGGTACACTGATTAGTCGAATTTATTCTGAAGGTGGATTTGTTTCATTTGCATCAAATAAGAAAGATAACGGCTGGAGCATGGAAGTACTCCATACATTTTTATCGTTTGTCAATGCTCAAGCAGAACGATTCCCCTTTTTGACGCTTAAGGATGTTTTAACTAAAATTCAAACCATGCAGTCGCAGGGAGTACCTATTCAATTAGAAAAACGATTAGGGAACTCTGATGGAGTTCAAATGGTTACAGCTCATAGTTCAAAAGGCTTAGAGTACGACTATGTTTTTATAATTCAATGCAATGAAAAAGAGTGGGAAAAAGATTCAGGAGTATCTCTCCCATACAAATTACGCGAACTGTTGGAAGGTTCTAATATAAAAACGGATGATGTTTCTAACCAAGAATTGCGACAAGAAGAACGACGTAGGTTATTTTTTGTGGCCTTAACACGTGCCAAATTGCAAGCAACATTAAGCTACATTTCTGTTAAAGTGGGAAACAGTAATGCCACGGTAACACCGAGTAAATTTTTAGGGGAAACAATTCCTGAATTTTTTAATATGGATTTAAAAGACGAAGTTTTCGATGCTGAAACTCTAATTTATGCTCAACAGCGCACTCTTCAATTACAAAATGCACCAACATTGGATATCGATCCGAAAGAATGGCTAAAGGAGCGAGTAGATCACTTTGTATTTTCCCCTTCATCGGTTAAAAGCATCATAGAATGTGGTATTGGATTTTATTACAACAATATTGTTCGAATACCGTCTGCACCCAATGAATTCACATCTTACGGAAACGCCATTCACGGTACATTACGCACACTGCTCGAGCAATTTGTAAAATTGAGAAAATGGCCAACTCTACAGGAATTATCAGATATTTTCCACCATCAAATGAATCGTTATCGAGGTGGTTTCACTCAAAAGCAATTTGAAAATCGTTTGAAGCAAGGTTTGGAATTATTGCCTTTAATCCTGGAACAAAAAAAGGTGGAATATTTGAATTACAATCAGTTTAAAACCGAATATTCCATTCAAGCCAATGTTCATGGAATGTCATTAAAAGGAATGATTGATAAAGTAGTCATTGAAGATGATCGTGCTATCATTTTTGACTATAAAACAGGCAAAACGAAGAATATTGAAAAGAAAAGTATTCCAAACAAGGTTGTTAGTGGGAAAGACTCAAGTAAATTACCGCCCGATTACTGGTTTCAAGTTGGGATTTATACACTAATGATTCAACACAGTACGGATACCCCATGGAAGTGCAATACGGCTAGAATTGAGGCTATGAGTGAAGATCAGGATCGTGAATTAACGGTTTTTGAATTAGAGTATGGACCCGAAGATTTGGAATTCATAGAAACTTACATCCAAAAAGCTCATTCTAAGTTAAAAAGCTATGAATTTTTAACCGGATGTGGAAATAGTAATTGTGTTTGGTGTAATTTTTCTAAAGAACAGGGTTTGGTTAAGTATGTACCCTCAGTCCATGTTTCGGATGAATAATCGTATAATTGGGAAATTAGTCGAATTTCTGAACGTTGAATAGCCTTCAGAATTTAAATTGATAATTTCTTGAATAATCTAGGGCCTACAGAATTTGAATAAATGACACTAAAGGGCGTGACTGAGATCTAATTTTCGGCACGCCTTCTCACAGCAGAGTTCCTCAGCTTTTTTCCGACTCTTATTAATTTCCGTGTACCAGGGTTCTCCATCTACTATTAAGGTAACAGAGTGTTTTTCATTCTTAGATCCATCAGTGATTTCATAATTCCATTCCACCGTCTTTTGTTGTTTTTGGGCCCACTTCATGAATACTGCTTTGTGACTAACTGCCGTAGACATTAATTTGTCCATATCTAGATACTGGCCAATTAAACGATGTCGAATAAACCAAGCGGCTTTTGTGTAGCCTCTATCCAAATAGATAGCTCCGATTAATGCTTCAAGAGCATTACCGCCAATTCCTTTAAGGGCAGATGGATTTTTGGTAAGTTCTGATTTCATGTCCATCAATTCGATCAACCCGATTTTAAATGCTAAATCACCCATTTGTTCGCGGTTCACAATTCGGGTTCTCATTTCGGTCAAAAACCCTTCGTCTCGATAGGGAAACCGATTGAAAAGCACCTCTGCCACAACAGCATCGAGTATTGCATCCCCCAAAAACTCCAAGCGTTCATTATTGAAGTTTGCAGATTTGGGCAAAGTGGATTTAACAGAGTTCGCGGAATTATCTACCACAGAACTATGAGTAAGAGCCTCTTTGTAGATCGTGAGTCTCACAGGACGAATGCCTGTTAACCGTCTGATCTTTTTCCTTAAGTTATTTGATGAATTTAGAAACAATCGAAGTTATGCAGTAAATCAGTCCACGTATTTCTTGAATATCACCGATGCGTTATGTCCGCCAAAACCAAAAGTGTTACTCAAAGCTGCATTAATAGTACGTTTTTGAGCTACATTAAAGGTCAAGTTCAATTTTGGATCAATTTCAGGATCATCTGTAAAGTGGTTAATGGTAGGAGGAACGGTATCGTTCGCGACAGCCATTACACAAGCTACTGCTTCAATAGCACCTGCACCGCCTAACAAGTGACCTGTTTGGCTTTTAGTAGATGAAATATTGAGGTTGTAGCTGTGTTCACCAAACACATTTTTAATTGCTTTTACCTCGGCAATATCACCAAGAGGTGTACTTGTGCCGTGTACGTTAATGTAGTCAATATCTGAAAGACTCAAGTGAGCGTCTTCCAAAGCCATACGCATTACATTAGTAGCACCCAAACCCTCTGGATGAGGTGCTGTTAAATGGTAGGCATCTGCGGTCATACCACCGCCTACGATTTCTGCATATATTTTAGCTCCACGAGCTTTTGCATGATCTAAATCTTCTAGAATAAGACATGCACCACCTTCTCCCATAACAAAACCGTCGCGGTCTTTATCAAAAGGACGAGAAGCGGTTGCGATATCATCATTGCGTTCAGAAAGTGCCTTCATGTTACTAAAACCACCTACTGAAGGTTCGTTAACACAAGCTTCTGAACCACCGGCAACGATGGCATCTGCTTTGCCTAATCGTATGATGTTAAATGCATCGATTAATGCATGGGTAGAAGAAGCACAAGCAGACACGGTACCATAATTGGGACCGCGTAAGTTGTGTTTAATAGAGATATAACCAGCGGCTATATCGATAATCATTTTTGGGATAAAAAAGGGCGAAAAGCGAGGTTGCCCGTCGCCCTTTGCATAATCCACAATTTCGTTAAAGAACGTAGAAAGACCTCCAATACCTGCTCCCCAAATAACCCCAATACGATCGGGGTTAAACGATTGTTGTAGGATGCCACTGTCGGCAATTGCTTGATCGGCACTTACGAGTGCATAATGGGTAAACGGATCCATTTTACGCGCTTCTTTCCTATCTAAGAAATTCAACGCATCGAAGTTTTTCACCTCGCATGCGAACTTCACTTTATAGTTTGAAGTGTCAAAATGAGTAATCAACCCTGCACCAGATGTCCCTGCCACCAGCGCATTCCAATACTCTTCTAGAGTATTACCTATGGGCGTAATAGCGCCCATTCCTGTAACAACAACCCTCTTGAGTTGCATAATTATTTTTTATTTTCTTCGATGTATCGAATGGCCTCACCTACAGTCTGAATTTTCTCTGCTTGATCGTCTGGGATGCTGATGTCGAATTCTTTCTCGAATTCCATAATCAACTCAACCGTATCTAGAGAGTCTGCACCTAAATCATTGGTGAAGCTAGCCTCGGTAACTACCTC